>CP095464.1:600000-878461 GCA_021294815.2 Verrucomicrobiota bacterium | reverse complement strand
TTCATAAAATTATCCCGCCCGACAACATTTTTTACGATAGGCATTTGAGCAGAGCCGAAGATATTCCCAAGTTATCAACAATTCAATGTGAATAACTTTTAGAACAAAGAAACCACCTTTGAATGCGCGAATTTCCACTTGCACTAGCACTCTCTCCGGCAAGAATACAGGCGTGAGTGAAGTGAGCGAGTTGTACCAGGAGATCATTATCGATCACAGTGGGCACCCGCATCACGAGGGGATCATAAAAAACCCCACATGTCAAGCAGAGGGCTACAACGCAACTTGCGGGGATGAGATTAAGGTATCGCTTGTCGTTGAAGATGGAAAGATTGTAGACATTAAATTCTACGGGCAAGGCTGTGCAATCTCGCGTGCATCAGGTTCAATTATGACCGATTTTATCTTAGGCATGACCGTTTCGGAGGCTCAGCAATTTTCTTCGAAAATCCAGCAGTGGCTCAATCAAGAGGATGCGTCGTTAGCAGAAAAAGGCTGCGGTGATTTACAGGCACTTGCTGGCGTTAAACAATTCCCCATGCGGATCAAGTGTGCTACTCTCGCGTGGCATACCCTCGATCAGGCGCTACAAAGAGCTGTGTAAATTGTCTTGTTTCGCTAGGGGAACAAACACAAAACCCTTTTGCTTCAACTCGTTTACAGAAAGGCCGAGGTTTCCAACCAATGAGTTAAATACTGGCGCGTAATATCCAAACTGGAGCGGGATATGCTTGAAGTCGATGCTGAGGTCTCGGTGTGCGTGAATTATTTTGGCCGCCTTCGTTCCAATTGACCGTGGATCGGTGACTACGCCAAAGCACGCCGCGCCTTGGCGGATCGTCTGTAGCCGTTCGGCGATCGTTAAAATTGTCGATTTTTTAGTGAATTCTGAAAACGTCGCCGCCTGAGCATCTGTCAGTGCGTCCCCTGTGATGAAAATCGCATCGAAGGAAAATTTCTCCTTTTCAAGCGCATCGGTGAGATTTTTACCGTTATCGTTTTCTTCAATTTGAAACTGCTGCAACTCGATGCCTTCGAGGGAACAAATTCTTTCTAAGGCCCTATAAGTATCCACAGAATTTTGTTCTTTAAGGTTTACCACAACAGCCAGGCGGCTGAGTTTGAGGTGCGCGAGCTGGGCAATGTTTTGGATGTAGCGCAGCTGTTCTTCGATTGGTGCCGCATTCGCAATACCCGATACGTTGTCTTGATCTGAAAGGGGGTTGAAATCAAGGCTTGTCTCCATCGGGAAATCGACCCCACTAAATATAACGGGTGTTTGCTCTTGTGCACACGTGATTGCAAGTGATGCCGCAACAGCCCCTGAGGCATAGACATAATCGTAATCCTGAGAATAGGCGTTAAAGCTATGGAGTTCTTGCTTCAAGCGGCTCAGATCACGCTTTGCGTCGATTGTGTTGCGCTCAACGGTATATCCCAACTGTTTTAATGTCGAAAGTAGAACTTTTTCGACTTCCGTCTCACCGTGCCATAAGAGCATAAGTATCCTGATTGATGGCGATTCTTTTGGGCGTACAAAACTTTTTTCGTCGACAACTACTTCCGGAATAAACTCGCCAATTATTTTTTTTGAAGGATTAGACGCGCTCAAAACTTCTTCTGCAACTGGCTGTCGATCACCATGTGCACATCCCTGTAGGAAAAGGGTCAATATCAAAAAATATAGCCGCCAAAGCGCCCTTCGATTAAACCCATCCAGCATGCATTTATTGTAAAAAAACAACGAAAGATGTCAACCTTTGGTCGCCGCTTCCGTAACGTTACTCTATGGCAATGTGATAGGGTATTTGCAGGGACTGGATTTTGTCGAAATCAAACTGGCAATTGAGCACTTCCGGTATCGCCCGTTGAATTCCGGTATCTTTAAAGCACAAAATACTTCGCATTGTCCCGGTATGCTGTGAAATGTAGTCGTAAATTCGTTCTAAGAAGGTTGCATTTTTTGACGAAATTTCCCAAAAAATCTGTCGCGTGTGTTGGCTGAGAAATTGTGGAGCGGTAATAATTTCCTGGATTGTGAAGCGCTCGTCGCCCTCGGTTACACGATGTGTCCCCGTTACAACCACAATATTACCCTCTACCAGCAGATCGCCGTACTTTTCAAAAGTACTCGGGAAGCAACTAAGTGAAAGCTGCCCTATCCGCATCTCAAGCTGAAAACTCGCCCAAAGACGATTATCTTTTTTCGTAATGCGTTTTTCAACCGATGAAACAACACCACAGAGACGGAATTCTTCCCCGATTGCTTCAAGATTTTTGGCGGTATCAATCGCGTCGAGTACCGAACGATAGTCATCGAGCGGATGTCCTGTAACATAAAACCCCAACAGTGATTTTTCATAATTCAATTTATCCGTTTTGCTCATCTTAGGCCCGGATTGATCAATCGTCATTTGGGCCGTGTCTTCGGTAGCCCTGTCATCCAAAAAATTAAACAGTTGAAATTGCCCTGCCTCGCGATCTTTCTGTACCGATGCTGCTTCGTTCATGACTTTTTCGAGGGATTGCGCTAGGTGCTGGCGATCGATCCCAAAGCTATCGAATGCGCTGCTGTGGATGAGACACTCCAAAACGCGCTTATTGACGATCCGTAAATCGACGCGCGTGATGAAATCCGAAAAGTTCTTGTAAGTACCGTGCTCCTCCCGCTCTTGGATGATATTTTCCGCCGCGACGTCACCAACGCCCTTAATGGCCGCAAGACCGAAACGGATACATCCTTCTTGGTGATCCGGTGTAAAACTTTGGAGCGATTGATTGATATCCGGGCTCCTCAAAGGGATTTTCATTCGGGCACATTCCGCGATATAATACGCTGCTCGATCGGCATTACCCAACTCGGCTGAGAGCATCGCGGCCATGAATTCGACGGGGTAATTGGCTTTCAAATAGGCGGTGCGGTAAGCGATGATAGCATAGGCCACGGAATGAGATTTATTAAATCCATAGCCCGCGAATTTTTCGAGTATGGAAAAAATTTCCTCCGCCTTTTCTTGGGGGATATCGTGGTATTTTTTCGCACCCTCGATAAAGACACTGCGCTGGGCGTTCATTACCTCGACTTTCTTTTTCCCCATCGCACGCCGTAAAATATCCGCACCACCAAGCGTATATCCCGCAATGACCCGGGCCGCTTCCATCACCTGTTCTTGATAAACTAAAATCCCATAAGTCTCCTTACAAACAGGTTCGAGAAGCGGATGTGGATACTTGATTTTCTTTGGATCTTTCTTCCCGGCAATATAATCATTGATCCACTCCATTGGCCCCGGGCGATAAAGGGCGCTGATCGCACTGATTTCTTCAACACTCCCAATCGCAAAACGCTTACAGAGTGCCCGCATTCCCGCCGATTCCCCAAGTTGAAAGACTCCGATGGTATTACCACTGTTGAGCAACCGATAGGTCTTTTTATCGTCAAATGGAACCGCATCGATTTTGAACTCTGGGCGAATTTTTTGAATATAGGCTTCAGCATCGGCAATCACCGTTAGGGTTTTTAAGCCTAAAAAGTCCATCTTAAGGAGTCCTAGATCTTCAACTGCTTGCTTGGCGTACTGCGTTGTCAGCGCACCATCCTGGAGGGTTACAGGAAGCATGTTTTCGACGGTATCCTCGGTAATAATCACGCCTGCTGCGTGCGTCCCCGTATTCCGAACCGTACCTTCAATAATCTTTCCGTCCTCGAGGAGTTTACCGATTTTAGGATTAATACGGATCTCTTGTTGCAGTTCCTGCGATTTTTCGACTGCCGCTTCGATAGAAATATTGAGGTCATCGGGGACCATTTTTGCGATTCGGTTAGCTTCGGAATATGGAATATCGTTGACGCGACAGAGGTCACGAATGACCATTTTGGCCCCAAACGTGCCAAATGTAATAATATTTCCGACGTGGTCGCTCCCATATTTTCGGCGGACATACTCGATCACCTCTCCGCGACGACGCATACAAAAATCGATATCGAAGTCTGGTGGCGAAACCCGCTCTGGGTTCAAAAAACGCTCAAATAACAACCCAAATCGGATAGGATCGACATCGGTAATTCGAATTAGATAAGCGATCAACGAACCCGCTCCGGAGCCTCGTCCCGGACCCACAGGAATTTTCTGATCCTTTGCCCAATTGATAAAATCCCAAACAATTAGAAAATAGTCGACAAAACCAGTCTTGATGAGGATCGATAATTCGTAATCAAGACGTTTACAAATAACCCCCTGTTGACTTTTCGGATCTAGCGTTCCCGGATCCACATAGGTCAAATTATAGCGTTCCTGAAGCCCCTCTAAACAAAGAATTTTAAGCATTTCGAGATTGTCTTTGTACGCGTCATTTTGTGGGCGGTGAAATACCGGATAATGGTTCTCGCCATATTTGAGCGCATAATGACACATGTCAGCAATGAGCAGTGTATTTTCAATAACTTCGGGATTTTGAGGAAAAAGCGCCGCCATTTCATCAGCCGACTTAAGATAGAGCTGGTGCATCGGCATCCGGAAACGATTGACATCGGTGACTTTGGATGCGGTTTGAATACACAAAAGTTCGTCATGGGCCTCCCAATCCTCCTGCATCACGTAGTGTGAGTCGTTGGTTGCGACCGCCCGCAAATCGTACGCTTTCGCCAAACGAAAAAGCGCCGGTTGAATCGTTGCTCGCGTTTCCGGCATTCCATGTTCTTGGACTTCGATAAAAAGCCGCTCTTTGCCGAAAATCCTCAGCAACCATTCGAGGCCCGACTGCGCTAAATCTTCACGATTTTGTAACGCCATCGAGGATAGGTATCCCTGATAGCATCCTGTTAGACAAATGAGGCCCTCTGCGTGCTGTTCAATCGCCTGCCAATTAATACGCGGCTTGTAGTAAAATCCCTGCGTGTGCGCGAGCGAAACCAGTTTGGAGATATTTTTGTATCCCGCTTCGTTCATCACTAGGAGGCCAAGATGATAAAGTGGAAATTTTTCCCGTTGGGTATAATCCTGGTCGTAGGTGGTATAAAATTCGCAACCAATGATGGGTTGGAGGTCAAACTTCTTTCCATAACGCAATAAATCGGGAACTCCGAATAGATTTCCGTGATCGGTCATCGCGATCGCCGGCATTTCAAGCTCCTTGGCGCGCGCGAACAGGCGGTCCATCCGGCAAGCACCATCCAACAAACTATAATCCGTATGCACGTGTAGATGGACAAAAGAAACTCCCATAGGCCCTACTATACAAATCGCGGCCTGGCAACGTCAACGATGAAAAAACACCGCCAAATTGCTAAATTTTAATCAATATATTTTACTTTTTACAATTAATTTTTATATTATCGTGTAATGAAACATTTCACCCTTTCGCTATTTTTCTTGGGCTTTTCTGCGCATTTCGTCAGCGGCGAGCATATCCAGTTGCAAACCGCTTCAGTAACACCGCAGATGCAAGATACTCAAGTTGTTTCTCTTCCCAAAGAAGCTCCGGCAGTCAAAACGCCGCCGGTTACCGCCAGCACGCTTTCTCAAGGGAACACCGATCCCGAAGTTCGTATTTGGACAGCCGATGACATTCGACGTTACATCCGTGTTCATGGTGCACTCAATACTTGTGCGACCTTTTCACGGACACTCCAAAATGAACTTGAAACCCTTCGAGACGATATTCAAAGCATTCAAGATGGAATTCGATCGATCGTTCGCATTAATAATAAACCCGGTCTCGACGCCCATGATTTAGAAATCTTAAAGCTTTGTTATGAAGATTGCCTGGATAAACTACGACAACTTCCAAAAAATACCGCACAAAGTGCCTATGTGGACTGCATCTTGTGGCTCAAAACTTTCCATGGAACACTTGAAGCTCTCAATAATCGGGTACGTTCATTGGATCAAACACTAAGAATGCTTCCAAATACTCCTGACATTTCTGCGCTCATCGCTATCACCCTAGCCACTATCAGATCTGTCATAGAACAAATCAACAGGATCTTTAATAGAGCCCAAATATTGCTTCCGATCCTTTATGAATTCTCACAACAAGAGCGTCAGCACGGATGGAATAATATTCCTTGGCTCTAAAAAATTAAAAATTTTCTCTTGAGGCCACTTCAAGTGCATGAAGGCCGTAGAGGATAGGGAGATAGATCGCCAATAACAAAAAACCTTCAAAGCGCGAAACCTCGCGTTTTGTCGTAAAAAATCGCCATAACAACGCGGTCAGGAAAATGAGACCTGGAAGCGCGAGACAGCGGATGCAGTGTTGACTTGTGGTTAGCGGACAAAGACACGCACAGGTACCAGCGACAAAAAGAATGTTAAAAATATTCGATCCGACGATGTTTCCAGTGCAAATTGACCCGTACCCCCGAAGCGCTGCAACAAGCGAGGTCGTGATCTCCGGAAGGCTCGTTCCGAACGCAACAATTGTCAAGCCAACCCAAGTATCGCTCCACCCTAGCATTTGGGCCATATGGAGACTACCAGAAACAACCCAATGTGCCCCTAAAAATAAACCCAAAATCCCAACGGCAAACGATATGAGCCTGGACCCTACCGAAATTTTTATTGCCTCTACGGCCTCCGGTGTTTCTAAAACATCAGCCTTACAGATGCGATACAAATAGATGATACCCACCAATAGCGATAGAGCTCCCGCCATTAGATTGGCTTTTGAAAACAATATAAGAAGCGCGAAGACAAAGGTGACGCCGAAAAGAAATGGCATCTCAATCTCAATCACGCGTGAGGTAATTGAAAAAGGACAAATGAGCGCAACCAACCCCGCGGCACAGCCGATGTTGAGAAGATTGCTGCCAATAACATTCCCTAAAACAAGCTCTGGATGATGATCGATCGTCGCTAACAGCGAGGTAATGAACTCCGGAGCTGAAGTCGAAAGCGCGACTAGGGTCATACCAATCACAAAGCGGCTTACCCCCAATGCTACAGCCAATGCCGACGCGCTGCGACAAACGCGCCCACCTCCGTAAAAAAGCAGGACAAACCCGAGCAGAACCTCAAAACAACTCCACCACATGCCCGAAGAAAAGCCGATGCTGACGGCTTTACGTACTTTGGCAAACGAAAACCACACCGATGATGAGTTTAAGTGTTTTCCTTGCTCAATTTTCCAGATCCGATACCGCAACAGCCTGAACGATTTCGGTTGGATGACTATTGACGGTCTTTCTATTGCCTGCACTCCACGGCAGCAGTCCATAAGTTATGAACGCAATATTTTTCGATTGCTCTGTCTTCATGTGTTTGAGCAGAAAAACTTCTCCATCGAAGTTTACAGACTGGGCGTTGAGTTGCCAACAGTCTCCGCGACGGCCATAATATAAAGTTTCTCCCTCTGACATTAGTGGCTTACGGGCGACAAGAAAGTAATTTTCGAAATTTCTTTGTGCATTTTGCAACAAAATCTTTTCCGCAGTATTCCGTGTATTTTTGGCCGAATCGACCATATAACCAAGCAGAACAACCAGAACACTCCCTAATAGCCCAATTGCCAAAACAACCTCAAGCAGTGAAAATCCGCGTTTCGTCATTTATTAATGTTTTTTGAAGACACAAAAGTACGTCCAAAACGGTTGACCACAATAATAGCCGGTGAAATGGTGCGATCAAAAACAATCTTTACTTCATCTTTTCCCGATTTTCGATGGCCATAGCCTAGTGCGAGTAGGGTGCTTGACTCGTCGCCCGCATGCGAACCATTTTCGGCAAAGCGAATGCAATAACCGAGAATCTTTTGGGATCCTACAATCACTTCCTCTTCCTCCGGCATATCGAAATCGCTTAAATTAAATATTTTTAGATCCTGTGCCGTTAAAATAAAACAGTGCTCCGGCAGTAAAATTTCTCGGATGATGCGACAATGATCCTCTGAACGTACGAGTTGCACAAGGCGCCGCTGGGCGAAAGTCGTCGACAAATCGACAGCAACAAAGACATCGCACCCTTGGTTTATAGCCTCGTGACGCGCCTGGTTGAGCACCGTGGTCACCATTTTTGTCGCAATTTGAATTTGCCGCGGCTCCCCATTCTTCCAATGAAAACGCCCCAGAAAAAGTAATATTAACGCAATCGTCGCAATTATGGCAATCATCTCGATAAAGGTAAATCCGCTGTAATTCTGGCGCTTTGACACGTTGCGGAGTGTAGATTCTCGCCCATTGACGTAAATCTTTATTGTCTCTTAAGTGTGAGATCTCAAAGTCATTTGCGTGCTTACGGAACTGCCACATCGTCATGTACTTGATGCTACTGATGGTTGGCAGGGGGTGTTGAAGCATCCCAACGAAATTTTTCCGCAAGGAATCTATCCCCTCGATCCGGAGTTAAGTGGTGTAGTGCTTTATGCAAAAAATAAAGGAAGTCTATGCGAGTTGCGCAATGCTTATGGGTCGCAGCAGTTTACATTCCATTGGACCGTACTGGCACAAAAACAGGTACTGGAGGAATCCATTACATGTTCTTTGCCCATTGCAAAGAGTGCTGATGGCAACGGTATGAAAATCTCACACCGGATGGGGAAACAGGCCCAAACGAAGTTTCAAAAGCAGAACAATATCGGCAAATCTTTCACGCTTTGGTCAGCAGAAACGCATTTTATCCGCCCACACCAAATCCGAATTCACGCGTACGAAGTTGGAATTCCGGTCCTCGGAGAGTCCCTTTACAATACAACTCCCATTCCTTCGCTTTCTGATTTAAAGTCGCACGTCAAAGAAAATCGCAAAGGTCCGCCCGAGCCCATTTACGACTCCGTAATGATTCACTTGAGCTCCGTTTCATTCCCTCTGTGTGGTAACAACTACACCATTGACGCGCCGCTACCGGATACCTACGCTGCCGCCCTAAAAATTATCGAACGATGGAGCTGAGAGTTGGCCATGGTTACGATATTCACCGTCTCGTTGAGGGGCGAGTACTAGTCCTCGGAGGGCAACACATCGACTACCCTAGGGGATTATTAGGGCATTCGGACGGCGACGTTGTTTGCCATGCGATTATCGACTCTTTACTTGGGGCCCTTGCGCTTCCGGATATTGGGCAAACTTTCCCCGATCAAGATCCAAAGCTGTTAGGTGAAAATTCATGCGGTTTGTTGCGTACGGTGTTCGCAGAAATGATCCAACCCAAAGGCTATCAAATCAGCAATATCGATACAACCATCATCGCCCAAGCACCTGTATTGGCTCCCTACACCTCTGCGATGCGTCATCATCTCGCACCAATCCTCGATACGGAACCTCACAATATCAGCATTAAGGCGAAAACCAATGAAGGACTGGATAGTATTGGTGGCGACAAGGCGATTGCCTGTTATGCCGTTTGTCTGTTACTGAAAATTTAGTTAAGAAAAGTCGTAGGCATCGACATCCCACGCTAGTGTAATTTCTTTAGGAATTGTACACGTTTCAAGAAGAGCTCTGAGCGTTTGAACCGTGCGACTGACTTGCGGCGTTAAAAAGTAAAGAACGAAGCGGTAGCGATCTTGGACCTTTTCAACCGGCGATGGCACAGGGCCACGGATATCCGTTTGCGGTGGAAAACAACTATATGATGGTTGCAGTGTTTTTTTTAAAAAATCCTGACTCCATAGCTCAGCAAGCGACGCATTTCGACTCGAAATATGAAGTGCGATCATATGCCGACATGGGGGATAGTGGAACATCTCGCGCTCCGTAAGTTCTTTTTCGAAAAATGCGCTGTAATCGGTATTTTTAGCAAAATAAAGCGTCTCATTTCCCGGGATCCGCGTTTGGACAACAACTTCACCGGGGAGGTCGCCGCGCCCAGAACGTCCTGCAACCTGGACTAAGAGCTGAAAAGTCCGCTCATTAGCCCGAAAATCCTGTTGCGAAAGGCTCCCATCGGCATTGATAAGCCCTACAAGCGTTACGTTGGGAAAATCGAGGCCCTTGGCGATCATCTGCGTACCGATCAATAGATCGAGTTCACGTTTTTGAAATCGCTCTAAAACCTCAATAAAAGCGTATTTTTTCTGGAGAATATCCGAATCCAGACGTGCAAAGCGTACTTGCGGAAAAATTTTTTGGACAACCTCTTCGACGCGCTGCGTTCCTAGCCCGCGGTAAAGAATTTCCGGAGCGCCACATTTTGGGCATACTTTTGTAGGCGCAGTTTCATATCCACAAAAATGGCATAGGAGTGTTTGTCGCGACTTGTGGTAAGTTAGAGGAATACTACAATGCGGACACGTCGCTACATAATCGCAAGACGGGCATAAAACAGTCGGCGCAAACCCTCGGCGATTCAAAAAAAGCATCACCTGTTCCTGACGTTCGAAACGCTCCCCCATTTTATCCTGCAAGATTTTTGAAAAAGCCGCCCCTTTTTCGTAGCGCATATCAACGATCGTAACTTGCGGTAATGCGCGGTGATCGACGCGTTGCGGCAGCGTGACTAATGTATATTTTCCTTTCGATGCGTTGTAGTAGGACTCGAGTGAAGGCGTCGCAGAGCCTAAAATACAGGTCGCTTGTGCGAGTTTAGCCCGATAAACGGCAACATCACGTCCATGATAACGCGGGTTTTCTTCTTGCTTGTAAGTACGTTCATGCTCCTCGTCGACAATGACAAGCCTTAGATTTTTGAGGGGCAAAAAAATTGCTGATCGCGCGCCGACGACTAACGTTCCGGGATGATCCATGATGTGAAACCAGGTATCGCGCCGCTCACCTTCGGATAGTCCGCTATGCCAAACATGAACTGGGATATTGGAAAAACGCTGGCGGAGCTTTTTAACAGTCTGTGCCGTCAGTGTTACTTCGGGAAGAAGGTAAAGCACGGAACCACCCTCATGGATGATTTTTGAGATCATCTTAATGTAGACCTCGGTTTTTCCAGAACCGGTTACTCCGTGCAGGAGATAAACGCCAAAAGTTCTTTTTTCTAGATTTTGCCCAATGATTGCACAAACCTCTTGTTGTGGCTCTGTTAATGTTACCGCTTCCGTCATCCCAATTTGAGGTAGAAGCTGCTCGTAGACCTGGCGCTCTTGGCGTTGAAACACCTCGTACAAAAAGTGTTTCTTGAGAAGCGCATCAAAAACATTACGCGAGAATTTTTTAAGAAACTCTTCCTTTCGCATCCCCGGATTTTGCCGTAAGAAACACCAAGCTTCATACTGCTTGGGGAACTTTTTCGCATCTGGGCCCACATTTTCCTCCGCATGAAGTAACGATTGGAGCTTTATCGCGGTATTTTTTCGGATTGCCTGGGGAATAGCTGCCTCCAAAACGTCCGAAAAAGAGGCAAAATAATAGCGCTCAATCCAGTGGTAGAGCTCTATGAGCAGGGAATCGGTCACAGGGACATCGTAAAGCATGCTCACGATCGGCTTCACGAGATAAGTCGGCGGCTGTTCGAGCTCTTGGATCCCAATCACAAGACCCACCTTTTTCGAACGCCCCACAAAGACGTTGACCAAAGCCCCAATCTTCAGCGTATGAAGCAATTCATCCGAAACCTGATACGTCAATGGGCGCAGAAGTGGCGCAAAAATCGCAACTTCAGCAACAAGCATGGCGCTGATAAGCAAGCAATGTGTTTTTCATTAACATCGCGATCGTCATCGGTCCCACACCGCCGGGGACCGGAGTGATGAAATCTACAACCTCTTGGACATGTTCAAAATCGACATCACCAACCACGCGATATCCTTTAGATCGCTGTGGATCGGCAATACGGTTAATACCCACATCGATCACTGTTGCACCGGACTTCACCATATCAGCCGTCACAAAATGGGGTTGACCAATAGCGACAACAAGAAGATCTGCCTCTCGTGTGTAATGCGCAATATTATGAGTCTTGGAATGGCAAAATGTCACAGTTGCATTTCCCCACGGTTTCCGCTGCATTAACAACATTCCCATAGGTCTTCCAACAATACTGCTTCGGCCTAAAACAACGGCATGTCGACCGGTAAAGTCTTGTCTTGTGGAGCGAATTAATTCTAAAATTCCGGCCGGCGTACAAGGAATAAATCCCTGATCATCTTCCTGTGCCAACAACCCCACATTGTAGGGATGAAATCCATCGACGTCTTTCTGGGGATCGAGCGCTAAAAAGGCTGCGCGTTGTATCGCCTCCCTTGGCAATGGCGCTTGGACTAAAATCCCGTCCACCTCCGGATCGCGATTCAACCTGTCAATTGTTGCCAGAAGTTCTGTTAGCGTAACATCCGCTGGGAAAGTCAATGTTGTGCTCCGAATCCCAACTTCATAAGCAACCTTCTGCTTTCGATTGACATAAATAACCGACGCCGGATCTTCACCAACACGGATAAAAACAACATGTGGCGGACGAGTACAACGATTGACGGTTTGTTTAATTTCAGTTAAAATATCATTTGCGATTATTTTACCGTCGATTATCCTCGCCATGCGGAATTTCCCGCGTTGATTCATGGCGAAGCGGTGGGCATGCGCAAGCAATTTTTATTTCTGGGTATTGGTGGTATGGGAATGGCACCGTTGGCGCTCTACTTACGACAACAGGGGCACACAATTTATGGCTTTGACGATGGCGATACGTCGCTATGGGGGCCCATTTTCGAACGTGAGGAAATTATAATTTGTACGCAGTTTCCAAAGAGCATTGACCTTGTTGTCTACTCGAGTGCCATTGCTGAAGCTCATCCATGGCGGCAGATGGCCACTCGACAAGGAATTCAACAAATCAAGCGTGGCCAGTTACTAGCGCAGTTCTGCAGAGACAAAAAGATGATCGCGGTTACAGGCTCCCACGGGAAAACAACGACAACAGGTTTACTGATCGATCATCTTCCAGAATGCGGCTATATTCTCGGTGGTTACTTTCAGGATTCTTTTAGAAAAAGTCCCGCACAGTATCGTCCCGATGATCCATACCTCATTTGTGAAGTTGATGAAAGCGATCGGACCGTCGAAGATTATCATCCCGACATAACGGTAGCGCTCAACCTTGAGGATGATCATCTCGTGAATTATGGAAACTCCGCACAGCTCGATGCCACATTTCAAACACTTTTTCAGAATACACGTGGCGTCGTCATTTTTCCCGAAAACGATTCGCGTTTGTACGCTATCGCCGATCGGGCCGGGCTTCATGGGAAAATCATTGACCATGTTTTTTTCGGGAGCTCAAACTCGGAAATTTTCGATTCTCTTTCTGAAATTACATGGCCTCAAAATGATTCTCTAACGGAAAATCAGCGGCTGGCCTATGCTGTGCTATATTGGTTGCACGCAAAGGATCCGAAAATTGCAATCGACTTTTCTCACAGGCAGTCTAACAAGATCGCTCGGCGTAATCAGTTTTTGGGAACACTTGATGAGGTTGATTATTGGAGTGATTACGCTCATCATCCGACGGAGGTTTTACACTGCATGCGATCGATGGAGTCGCGCTATAAAGATGTCGCATTCGTATTCGAACCCCATCGCTATACTCGTACGGCACAATATGCCCAAGAGTTTGCTGATATTTTGGGAACGCGACAGGTCGATCTGCTGCCGGTCTATGCCGCCGGAGAACAATTGATTTCATCGGGGAAATCTGAAACAATTTTCAAAAAACTTCCGCAGCAACACAATGTTCGGCTCATCCCACACGTTCGCAAACTTCGGAAGCCGAATAAAAAAAACCAAGCGGTGGTACTTATTGGTGCGGGGAGTATTCATGCTCAGGCAGAACGCTGGTTCCGAGAGCAACGGATTGAATCACTGATTCAGTGGCTTGCTCAGGAAAATATTCCCTATCAAACCAACGTTTCATCCCGATTTTTTTCGAGTATCCATATCGCCGGACAGCTGCGTCTCCTGATTTTTCCCAACGACAAAACGCAACTTATGCGCTTGAATGTGGCGCTAAAGCGATATCAAGTGAAATGGATGCTTTTGGGCAACGGAACCAATGTGCTTTTGGACTACGATGAGGGCGTGTTTGTCTCGCTGCGACAACTCCCCCGCGAAATCCAGATTCTAGAGAATCGCGTTATTGCCTCTGCGAATCTCCCCCTCCCCTATTTTTGCCGTTGTTTGGCAAAAGTTGGAATCGCTGGCTATGCATCACTGGCAGGCATTCCCGGAACACTTGGGGGCGCCCTGCGTATGAACGCTGGGGCGTATGGGCAAGAGATTTTCAACCGACTCACGGAGCTCGAAGTACTGCCTTTTAATGGAAACACATTGGAACGGCACACGAAGTCTATGATCAAACATTCTTATCGCCAAGGTTTTAGAGACGGTATTATTTTAAGTGCCCAATTCGACTTTTCTCAAAGTCAGCGGCAATCTCCAGAAGAAATTATCGCCACGATGAAATGCTCGCGCACACGGAGGGAGCAATCACAACCTAGAGAACCCAATATCGGGTGTATTTTTAAAAATCCACCACAGAGTTCCGCAGGTTCCCTGGTCGATCAATGCGGACTTAAGAGTCTCGCCCACGGAGATGCAAAAGTCTCCGAACGGCACGCCAACTTCATCGTCAATACCGGAAATGCGACACCAGATGACGTCAAATACTTGCTCAAAACTTGTCGCCAAAAAGTTTTTGAAACGTATGGCGTCTACCTCCGGCGGGAGATTTTATTTGCTTCGGATTTTTTCTAATTTAAAATATCGCCGTGGAGCGACAATGGAGTGAAGAGCGCGCGGTTGGCGTCATTTTGCACATTTCGAGTTTACCGGGTGAAACCGGCATTGGGAATTTCGGAGAAACCGCGTATCAATTTGTCGACTTCCTCTCTTCTGCGGGTATGCGCTACTGGCAAGTCTGCCCTCTGGGACCCACCGGCTACGGCGATTCACCCTATCAACCGATCGCCTCTTTCGCCCTTAACCCCTATTTCATCGATTACGAAGCCATCGGGATCGCCCCACCAGTATCTTCCAATGCAGCTGCCGTCAACTTTTGTGGCTGGTATCAGTGGCTCCAAGATCAAATTTCCTTCTTAGGCACCACACTCTATGAGCAAATTCGTAAAAAGGAAACATTTCCAAAATTCCTCAAACATCATCACCATTGGCTCGAAAATTACGCTAAATTTGCCGCGCTGAAGCATTATTTTAAGGGACAGGAATGGCATCAATGGGACCCAATCTTTTGGGATAAAAATTGCGCTCTACCCGAATTCTTAACGCCCGTTTGCAATGGCTATTTGGCATTGCAATACGTTGCACATGAGCAGTGGTTTCGCCTCAAAAAATACGCCAATGATCATCAGGTTCGAATTATCGGTGATCTTCCGATGTTTCCTGGATATGACAGTGCGGATGTCTGGGCTAATCCCCAAAATTTTCTGCTCGATCGCCAGCGGCGCCCTCGGTATGTCGCTGGAGTCCCGCCGGACTATTTTTCACCCACGGGGCAACTCTGGGGCAATCCTGTGTACGACTGGGCATTTTTAAAAAGCGATCGCTATCGATGGTGGCATCAGCGGCTAGAGCGTAACTTCGAGCTTTTTGATGTCGTACGCTTAGATCACTTTCGGGGATTAGATCGCTTTTGGAAAATTCCCGCGAACGCGTCTGATGCGACTCGAGGGACTTGGGCCAAAGCTCATGGCGCGGAGGTCTTAAAGCCATTTTTAAACCAACCGATGATTGCTGAGGATTTGGGCGATGTCGATACAAGCGCAGAACAGCTCAAAATAAAACTCCGACTTCCAGGGATGAGCGTCCTACAATTCGCCTTTTCTGGCGATCCGAAAAATCATTACTTACCTCATAACTTAGAGCGCCATAATGTTCTCTATCTTGGCACACATGATAACGATACGCTCTTGGGTTGGTATCAACACTGCGACGAGGCAACTCATGATCAAGTCCGACAGTACTTTGGAATCAACGATACGCAACTGACGTGGAAGTGGATCACTGAGGCCTACCGCGCGCCCTGCTTTTTGGCGATGCTTTCCGTACAGGACCTCTTAAAACTCGGCTCCGAAGCACGATTAAACACCCCGGGAACGATTGGCCACAATTGGCAATGGCGTATGACACCAGAGCAGTTTGATCAACTCATTGCGCTCGCCTCGGAATTACGTACCTACCAACAACGTTACGATCGCTGATCACACTTGCGTTTTTCAGGGAATTTGCTAGCGTTAGCGCATGAGGAAGCGGCAAGGGTCAGTGATTATCGAGACCATGATTGCACTAGCGGTTTTTGCGGTCACAGCCGCAGAGGTTTCGAATGCGTTTCTTCTCGGGCTTAAAGCACGTCAACTCGGCGTTTGCAACGAAGATCGCGTCATCATGACAACAACCCTCATGAACCACCTCAAACTTGAGGGCGTCGATGAACGCGTCGCTCAAAACATTGCAATTCCACTCAAAACTGCCAGTGGCACCGAGGTTTGGCACCTTCGCGTCGATCCCAATTTTATTAAAAAAATCGATCCCCTAAAAGCCGAGATTTGTCCGGGGAATGCAGACCACGAGGGCCTTTATAAGCTCGCCATTGAGGTTTGGAAGGATCTCGATGAATACGCTATGAGCCCGGCCTCTG
Organism: Verrucomicrobiota bacterium; assembly: GCA_021294815.2. Classification (NCBI taxonomy): domain Bacteria; kingdom Pseudomonadati; phylum Verrucomicrobiota; species Verrucomicrobiota bacterium. The sequence continues at coordinate 861,932 of CP095464.1, read as the reverse complement.
ACATCCTCAGCGATCAATTTGAAATTTTTCACTACTTTAAGGGCAACGCTCCGACACCCGAAACACAAAAGAGTTAAGCTTGAAAAATTTCTAGAGATTTTATCGTCGAGCGCCTGAAGTTATGATTTCATCCCTTGGAAGGATTCTACAAAAACGATGGCTATTTGGCCTTCTTCTCGTCGCCGTCGTCGTTAGTTTCGTTTTTACGGTTGGTTCGTCGCCCGGTATCGGTCGTGGGCGACAATGGCACCAAAAATTTTGCGGCATTGACCTCGGATCTCGGCAAACGCTTGCGCAGTGGCAACGTGAAACAGAGTTAAGTACACAGCTGCGACAGATTTTTCTTTGGCTTCCTCAGATGCGCGAATTTGCGCTATTTACACGGTTGGTTGAGCTAAAACTCGCGGATCAACTCGGCATCCCGGAGCCCAACAAAACCCAGATTGAGCAATTTGTTGAGCATTACCCCGCATTTCAAGACGCTCAGGGGAAATTTGACGTCAACCGGTACAACGACTGCATCGAAGAGTTTAGTCACGATGCATTTCAACAAGGAATTTTAGAACAAACTGTTCGCAACGATTACCGATGTGCTGCCGTCGAAAATCTCCTCCTGGGTCGTGGTGTTGCACTACCGGCAGAGGCGCGGTATCTATTATCGATCGAAGACCAACGCTACGACGGTGCTGTCGCATGTTTTCAGATTCCCGAAAATTTAGAAACCATTGCTGTCGACGAAGCGAAACTCAAGGAATACTTCGAACAACACCGTGAAGATTACAAACTCAGCGAACAGATTGTTTTGGATTATGTTGTGTTTTCTAACGAGCAGTTCCTAGCCGATTTGCCAACACCTTCAAAAGAAACGTTAAAGGCATTTTATCAGGAACACGCTTCAGAATTTACGGGCATGGAAGAGGGATCTGAGGAGCTCAAGCAGGCAATCGTCAGGTCTTACCAAAACCAAGAAACGCGTCAGCGGGCCATGCATGCGGCCGATCAATTCGTCTATGAGCTTTACGAGAAAAATATCGCGCCTCACTCACTCGAATTTACGCAATTGCTTGAACAAAATGGATTGAAAATACACAATCTCGAGCCCGTTGCGTTAGATCAACTCGGCAACCATAAACAATTTTCCGCAGCGGTCTTATCACAGTGTTCTCAGCTCAATGCTGACGATCGTTATTACTCCGATCCAGTATTGGATAACCAACAACAAGTATGCGTCCTCTTTTCCCGTGACATCATTCCGTCATTGTATTCGCCGCTCGAAAGTGTCCGTGATCGTGTCATTGACGATTATCGCTACTCAGAGGCAAAGGCACAATTATCTGAAAAAATTGAATCGCTGCACCAGTCATGGGTTGCTAACGATCTTTCGTTGGAAAAATTCCGAAACGACATTAAGGAAAACGATGGAACAATCGAAGTTTTTGAACAAAAAAAGCGTTCTGAGTTAAAGCTCTCACCGGAAGAACAAGAGGCGCTACAGTCGCTCCATAATGGCGAAGTCTCATCTATACTCAAGACTGACGATGGTGCTTATGAGGTGCTCTTTCTAGCGCAAAAATTGACACCACCGCCTGCCGATGCTAAGGCAGTTGCTGCAAAATTAACAGAACTCGAAGAAGTCGACGGTGAAAGTTATAGTGAGTGTCTTTTGGAAATCATCCTCCAAGAACTTGGTGTCAAAGGTGCTCCGTCAGTTGACGCACAGTATCGTATGATCGCCTCTCTCTACTTTTCTCAAGCGCTTCGAAAACACAACGCGCCATTCTCTTTTTAAGAGCGCTTTCAATGCCCAATTGGCGTTGACAACAAATTGATACTTCTTCAGAATCGCCGGGGTTCTGTAAAGATGAGATCAGTAAGTAGATTGGGGAAGTTGGGTGGCTGTGTGGGCGCGCTATTGCTACTTGGTGGCTGTGAATCGGTTGGTCCTAAGGTGATTCAGGAGGTCAAACCGAGTTATAACGAGAGTATCGTTAAAACCGATAACGAGCAGCTATTATTAAATCTCGTACGCTTAAAATATCGCGAGACGACCTGTTTCCTCGAGGTGAGCAACATTGTTGAAAATCGCAAATTCACGACGCGTGTCGGTCCTCAGGGCTCTAAAATTAGTAAGCACGGCAATTTCGACGTCTCGCTCGGCGTCGCCTACATGGAAAATTTCCAAAATCCCAGTATCACATTCTCTCCACTAAAAGGGGAAAAATTCACCAAAGCGATTGCGACACCCATTCCGATCCCACTCGTTCTAGGACTCATTCAAACCGGTTGGTCGCCTAAGCGCGTGTTTAACATTTGTGTCGAGCGACTTAATCGGCTCGATAATGCTTCGGAGGCCTCCGGGCCCACCCCCAAACGCCCTCCGGAATACGAGTCCTTTGAGCAATGCGTTAAATTATTGAACCATCTCTATAAAGAAGATCTGCTCATTTTCGGTGTTGGTCGTAAGGATCTTGAGGAAACTCTGGGCCCTGTCCCCGGTAATGCGTTTCTTCGGCAGTGTTCACAAATCTGGGACTATTTCGTCCATGGAGTGAGGAAAATGGTTAGTCAGGAAATTACTGGTTTGCCATCTCTATCATCCCAACAGGACACCCCTTTGGCACAGTATGTTAAAGAGTTGAAACGTCTGTATAAGGGCATAAAACTTGTTTTGGGACCGGATAAAGACCTGATTATGAGGTTTAATTCCAATGACCCCAAGCAATCCGATATCCTCGAATTAAAGAAATCTCTCGAGCTAAATCCCGAAAAATCTGAGTTTAAGCTTACTTCGAATTTTTCTCATCTCGGAAGTGGAAAAGACCTTCTTGTGCGAACACGCTCCCTCATGGAGATTTTATTCTTCCTCTCCCATGCAGTCCAAGTACCGGAGGAAGATGTCGTCAACGGTTTAGTTAGCCAAACAATCGCCAAAGATGGTAGTATTTTCGACTGGGAACATCAACTTTCTGGAAAATGGCTCCATGTACTCTGTTCGACAGAACGCCAAGCACCCAAAAATTCAGCGGTTTGTGTCCGGCATCGCGGTAAGTGGTTCTATATCGCCGATAATGATCTCGATTCAAAGACCACATTTATGCTTCTTAAGCACCTATTTGACCTTCTCTCTGGAGATCCCAATACGGCTGTTCCAAGCCTCGTGATCGCAAACTAAAGGCCCCACATTTTAAACGACGAAACGCCAATGTTAATTTGGCGTTTTTTTATTGCGAAAATTGTAAAAATCAATTTTATCTCCGTCAGGGCACAGGGAAGATGGGAAACGCGGAGGACAAAACGGAAGTCAATGGTTTACTGAGGCAACTGGGGAAAGTGCTCGATTTACCCCTTGAACTAGACGCGAATAACCGATGTTTAATCCTCTTAGATGAAAAAATTGTACTCAATCTAGAGCTCGATGAGGAGCGCCATGAACTCATCGTGTATGCGTACATCAGCGTCGTCCCATTTGCGGCTAAAGAGTTAGTTTTAGGGATTTTACTGGAAGCAAACTTCTTCTGGCGGATTTCAAACGGTTCTACCTTTGCACTCGACAAACAGACACAAACTCTGGTATTGCAGCGCAAATTTGAGTTACCGTTGCGCGAAGTCGAAAATTTCGAAGACGACATCGCGGTTTTTGTCGATGTTGCTGAGGCCTGGATGAAGCGAATTGACGACATCTGCAGCGAAGCGGAACTACTACTCGAAGAAGATTCCAAGCCTAAAACGGAAGAAAAAGAGTACGGTTCATGGAAATATTAAGGAGGACATGATGGGAAGAAGAAAAAAGATTGTCGATGAAACTAATGAATTCGAAGATGAATTTATCGTCAGGAAAAGACCCAAAATTCCGAGTGACAGTTGGCAGGTCGTTCCTCATCGCAAACTACAGCACCGTAAAGCGGCCATCTACCGCGATCGCAAAAATTCCAAGGAAACAAAAATCCCCCCGTTAACCTCGCTCCACAGTCTTTCAAAAACCGTTCCGGTTCCCAATGTACCGAAAACACAGCTTAAAAAGCGGATTGGAAAGCAGGTCAATAGCGTCGAATTGAGCGTTTCTCAACTCGTTAAAATCACGCTCGTCGATTACAACTCCGTCAGCTACTTCCAGCGCGCATCCTAATTCATTACCGAGCGAACTGATCCAGAAAGCGAAGATCGTTTTGGTAAAACAGGCGTACGTCATCAATACCGTAACGTAACATAGCGAGGCGTTCAATGCCAAATCCCGCTGCGAAACCGGTATAGCGAGTTGGATCAATCCCGACGGCCTCAAAAACATTGGGATCGACAAGGCCACATCCCAAAACTTCGATCCACTGATCACTGAGCTTACCGATATTTTGTGCGCGAAAATCCATTTCAAAACTCGGCTCGGTAAACGGGAAAAAGCTCGGACGTAACCGTGTTCGGGTATTTTTCCCAAAAAATCGCTTCAGGGCATAGTCAAGAGTTGCGTAAAGATCGCATACGGAAACGTGTTCGTCGACATAGAGGGCCTCAAACTGGTGGAAGTTTGCGCTGTGCGTGGCATCTACCGTATCGCGTCGAAAAGTCCGTCCGGGAGAAACAACACGTAACGGAGGTTTTTCTTTAAGCATCGTCCGAATCTGGACCGTTGAGGTGTGGGAACGTAAAATATAGCGCTCGTCAGCGTGCTTACTCGTCGTACGCATCGTCACATCTTCGGGTAAAAAAAAGGTATCCATGGCATCGCGGGCTGGGTGCGACGGCGGCGTATTGAGCGCATCAAAGCAAAACCACTCCGTTTCGACCTCCGGACCATCAACGGTTACAAACCCAATGTGATGAAAAATCGTCTCTAACTCTTCGCGAACCTGGGTTAATGGATGAATACTTCCACGCCACGAATCTCGCGCGTTGAGTGTGATATCAAGTGATTGCGGCAGCTGACTTAAGAGATTTCGATCGGAGAGTTCTTGCGCCTTGGAAACAAAGAGCGACTCAATCGCGTCTTTTAATGTGTTTAACTGACGTCCAAATGCTGGTCGTTCTGAGGGCGACAGCTCCCGCACAGCCTGACTCGCTTTTCGAATCACTCCATTCGGACCTAAAAACTCCGCCTTTAACGACTCCAGCGTCGATAGCGAATCAACTATGGCAATTTTTTCGCGCGCCTTCTTAACGAGATCACTCCGCAACAACTCCATGCGCTCAGCTATAGAATTTTCCCAAAAAGTTCAAGTATGTGTCGCGAAAATTTCTGTGAAACAAGCGCATGTATTGACAATTTCCTCATCCCTCCTACCCTACAGGCCAACCCATGGGAATCTCTCGATTCGGTTTTTTTTATGCAGTAGCATGCGGCTCAGTTTCACCGTTAATGGCGAGCTCCGCGGTTGTTACGGAAGACTTCGAGGTTCCCAAAGAGCTTTTACCCGAGATTCCCCCTTTGCCGATTGGAGATTATCGTGTCCCTATTTTGACAACGCTGGGTATCTTATTGGGATTATTTTTACTCGGAATATTATGGCGTTGGTACCGTCGTTCTACCGCGCGTCCTACCCTACCGCTTACCTCGTATCAACAGCTTCTGAGCGACCTCAAAAAATCTCGCCAACTGCTTGGAAAAGCGCCTCATTTTTGTAGCGCTCTGTGTTTCGCTCTAAAGTCATATCTTCAGCGCGAATATCACCTTTCTCTGACCTGCCGGACGACGGAAGAATTTCTCAACCTTTTCAGTAAATCAACACAGTTTTCATGGCAACAGGTCGCCCTACTGTCCGACGTTTTACAGTCCTCCGACGTCGCGAAATTTGCCCGAGAGGCGCTGACTGAGGATATCCAAAAGGAACTTTTTGTTAAAACCTGTCGCTTTGCGCGCTTTGTACGGATCCACCACAGCAAACCTAAATCGACTCCCGCGACATGACCCAAAGCTTTACATTTCATGACCCATATTTTTTGTGGCTGCTGTTGCTACTGCCACTGTTTTTCGCATTGAAGCGAAAATATGTCCGTTATGCCACGTTCAAATTTTCGTCGATTGATGGCATAAAAAGATGCTTTACCAAAAAACCAAAACAACGCCCGATTCTTTCTATGCTTCGCTTCGGAGCGCTTTCGGCCATTGTTATCGCTCTGGCGCGCCCTCAGTGGGTATCGAAATTCACGGAAGTTAATTCAAGCGGCGTCGATATCATGCTCGCGATCGATGTTTCGGGATCGATGATGGGTCTCGATTTTAGCGATCGGGAAAAGACGATCACGCGCCTCGACATTGCCAAAGAGGTCACAAAGGTGTTTATCGAAAATCGCCCTAATGACCGCCTCGGAATGTGTGCTTTTGCCGGAGAACCGTACCTCGTGAGCCCTCTCACACTCAACCACACCTGGCTCAAAGACAATCTACGACGGCTTCACGTGAAGTTGATCGAGGATGGCACAGCAATCGGCGACACAATCTGCATGTGTGCCAATCGTCTCAAAAATAGCCAGGCTAAAAGCAAAATTATCGTACTTGTTACCGACGGCGACAACAACTGTGGTACGCTATCGCCGGTTGTCGCGGCCGAAGCAGCGGCAGCACTTGGAATTAAAATTTATACGATTGGCGTCGGGAAATCTGGCCTCGTCCCCTTCGCTGTTACCGATGAGCAAGGACACATACAGACGGATTACGACGGGAAATACATCGCAGTTCAGTACATGACAGAGCTCGATGAAGCCCCGTTGCGCGCAATCGCCGAACAAACCCAGGGCCAGTTCTTTCGGGCCGAAAATCGCGAGGAATTTTCCCAAATTTACGAAACCATCGATCAACTTGAAAAAACAGACGTAAAATTACAGCAGTACGCGATCGTCGATGAATGGTTCCCGTGGCTTGTTGCCGTCGCGATGTTATTACTGCTCCTCGAATTTCTCCTTCGAGCGACAAAACTACAACGCATCCCATGAGCTTGAACCGTGACATTGCGCTTATCTTTTTACCACTGCTGATCTTGTTTCTCTTCTTCGGTAGCACTTACGCCGCGGCACGCCGAAAACGTCGGCTCGCTCGTTTTGCTACAGAACGGCTGGCACCAATCCTGATGGCCAACGATAGCCCTGTACGTCGAAAGTGGAAGCACTTTTTATTTGTCGCCGCGGCTTTATTGGTGGGTGTCGCGCTTTGTCGCCCTCAGTTCGGAGAGGAAGAACGCGCAACGAAACCGAGAGGCGTCGATCTGCTATTCGCTGTTGACGTTTCCAAAAGCATGTTGGCCGAGGATATGAACCCCAATCGTCTCGAACGCACGAAACTCCTGATTCTTGATTTTTTACGCCAAGTTCCTGGCCATCGCGTGGGGCTCATCGCCTTTGCCGGAGAGGCCTTTTTGCAGTGCCCGCTAACTTTAGATTATGCCACGTTTGCGCACAGTCTACAGATGCTCGACACCGATATTATTCCTGTTCTTGGAACGTCGTTGAGTACGATGTTACGTATCGCAGAAACGGTCTACGAATCCTCTCCTAATCAAAAGGTGCTTTTTGTCTTTTCCGACGGTGAAGATCTAGTCGAAGGGCAAAGTTTGAGCATCAACCTCCCCAAAGACGTTTATGTCTACAGCGTCGGTATCGGTTCAACGGAAGAAACAACCATTCCCATTACGCTAGATGACGGAAGGGTTCAAGATCTTCAGGATCGCTATGGCAATGTCGTCAAGACGGTACTCGATGAGGCGACATTAAAAAAGTTAGCCGATGAAACAGGAGGACATTATCACCCATTCACCGCCGACTTGGGTTCATTATTGCTCCAGGAACTAAAAAAACAATTTCCGCTCAACCTTACCCAAGAGGCCGATATGTCAGTTGAACACATTCCCTGCGAACGCTATCTGTGGTTCTTACTGCCAGCATTCGTGCTGTTATTAATGGAAATGCTCATTGGGACTGCTCGGCGCCCCCCCCGCTACGGAATCTCAGCCTATTATAAACTTTCGATTTTCTTGGTTTCTGGGCTTCTCTGGACATTGTCTATTTCGCAAACCTTAGCACGCGAAAGTATTGGAGAAAAGCTTTTCCAGCGGGGACAATACGAGGATGCGCTCCATTTTTATGAGCAAACTAGTACGGATACTAAAGAAAAAACCTTTAACCAGGCCACGACACTTACCGCATTACAGAGATATCCTGAGGCTATTGAAACGTTTCAGAAAGCGCTCCAAGAAGCTCCCATTAATCTTCAGGAAAAAATTTATTACAACCTCGGGAACGCGCTCTTCAAGTACGGAGAAACTCTTCCAACTGCCCAAGAAAAGCGCGCACAATGGGAGGCAAGCCGCGACGCATTTTCTAATGCTATCGGATTAAATCAAAACTTTGATGACGCGAAAAAGAATTGGAAATACGTTGACGATTGCATCAAAAAATTAGAGGACCTGACGCCCCCAAAGGATCCCGACCAGAACGACCAGAACGACCAGAACGACCAGAACGACCAGAACGACCAGAACGACCAGAACGACCAGAACGACCAGAACGACCAGAACGACCAGAATCCGTCAGAATCTGACGAGAATAACAAAGACTCCGAACAAAAGGAAGATCCAGAAAATAACGCTGACAAAGAGGCAAATTCGGATAAGGAGGCACCGGAGGACAAGGACAAGGACAAGGACAAGGACAAGGACAAGGACAAGGACAAGGACAAGGACAAGGACAAGGACAAGGACAAGGACAAGGACAAGGACAAGGACAAGGACAAGGACAAGGACAAGGACAAGGACAAGGACAAGGACAAGGACAAGGACAAGGACAAGGACAAGGACAAGGACAAGGACAAGGACAAGGACAAGGACAAGGACAAGGACAAGGACAAGGACAAGGACAAGGACAAGGACAAGGACAAGGACAAGGACAAGGACAAGGACAAGGACCAAGGACAGCCTAAAAATCCTGACCCACAACAAGGAGAGCCCCAGCAAAATCCCGCTCAACCACAACCTTCTCCTTCAGGTTTATCCGCGGCGGAAGCGAAACAACTTCTCGATGGCCTTGAGGGCGATGAAAAAATTCTACCGCTTTATGCAGCACCGGAACAAATTACCACTCGCCAAATCGAAAAATTTTGGTAATAATATAGAAAATTAAGAGAGATGAGGTGTTTGTCGTCATTGATCGTTTTTTTGTGGACATGGCTTGTAATCAGCACTTCGGCCATAGCAGGGGCATCTAAAACATTAGCCGAAGGTAGCGTCGAAGCACGTTTTGAACCTAATCGGATCACACTCTCCGATGAAGCCCGTTATGTTATCGCGTTTACCAATATCGTTCCCTCGTCTTTCCGCTTACCCAACGTTCCTGGACTCCAACAGTTTGGCGAAAATACACAACAATCGGTCTTTAGTGCCAATGGCCGCGTAGTGCGTAAAACGCATATCATCTATTCCTTCGTCGCCGAACATACCGGAACGTTTACAATGCCCGCTTTCGATATCGCAGCCGAGGACGAGGTTATCACCATTCCGCCTTCCACATTGACGGTTACGGAGGATGCTCATGGGCACCAGACACGTCAAGAAATGGCCGGTGGTATCGAAGCAACGTTGAATGTCGCAACCACAGAAGCGTATGTTGGTCAACGCATTCCGATACAGATTGCACTTCGGATAACGGGAGATGACACCCAACTTCTACGTTGCATTCCTCCAGAAACCGTTAATGGCCATTGTATTTTGGGGCCTTTAGGCAAAGAACCTAAGGAAGGGTATCAAAACGGTGCGGAAGTCTTTACCTGGACGACTTGGGTTACTCCGATTAAGAGTGGGGATCTTTCTCTCGCCTTCAAAACAACCTGTTTATGCAAGGTTGTACAACCTCTCGGCTTATTTGCGATGGCCAGCCAGGTGCAGCGTGAGCTCGAGACCAACATCATTCCTCTAAAAGTTGCTGCATTGCCATCACCAGCACCCGAATCTTTTAGCGGCGCTATCGGTGATTTTTCATTCCAAAATTTCCATCTATCGTCAGATCGTACGCTCGCAGGTGAGCCGATTACCCTTTCGATTGATCTTTGCGGAGAAGGCAACTTTGATCGCATTCAAGCGCCCGCACTTCTTGCCGACGAGACTTGGAAATGCTTCGAACCTAAAACGAAGTTTAAAGAAATGGGACCGTCGAATGGTCAAAAAACATTCGAATACGTCATTATTCCGCAAAAGACCGGTGAGCTCGTACTGCCGACAATCAAGTTTGGCTACTTCTCCCCAACCGAACATGCCTACCGTGAGTTGGAGGTTGCCGATACCACGAAAATTCTCGTCTCACGCTCAACTAACGCATTGGTCGCACCACCGGCTCCGGTTGCGGGTTCTGTGTCGTCTTCCTCTGCCGCTCCGGCGCTCCATTTACTCACGCAAGATACATGGCCCTATCGCTCACTCTCCCCTTGGATCTTGCAATCTTGCATCCAACGTTGGTTGATAGCGATCATTGCCGCATTCCTACTCATCACAACGCTGAGCCTTTGGAAAAAGCATTCACAAGTAGCGCCTCAGAAATCTAAAAAATTGCCTCGACTCAATTTAAAGAAGGAACGCCAACAGTTGGTTAAAATGCTCCATAACAATGATGTCGATAGCGGTTACAAAGCGGCGCTCCAATTGCTCAATCGCACCGTCACGGGCAATGACTTCGAAAAAGAAATTTCGCGTGCGAAAATCCTCGATCGATGCCAAGCGGTCGCACCAGAGCAGCGTAAGTGGCTTGAAGAATTTTTAAACGAGGCAGACGACGTCGTTTTTGGCCAAAAACACGTACTCAAGTTATACGCGACGCGGCAAATCGATACCCTTCTTCGCATCATCCCACTCCTTAAAAAATCCTCATGAAACGTCTCATTTTTAGTCTTTTTCTGTCGCTTTCATCACTCTACGGCGACGATTTTTTCGATGCCAATGACGCGATTGAGCGCCAGGAGTATGCAGAGGCGATTGAGCATCTCAACGCCATCCCGACGCATTCATTCGCGAAATATTTTAACTTGGGCAGCGCGTATCTGCAGCAGGGAGATGAAGTCAACGCCCGGATTTCATTTGAGCGGGCACGCGATCTCGCGCCTTATCGCTCGGCCCTCGACGCCGCATATCAGGCCCTTCCTAGGGCTTCGGAACAGGGCCCACTAACGCCCCTTCTGGCTACCAAGTTTTATGCCGATGTGGCAGTTGGCGTTTTACTAATCCTGTTTGTTTTGCTTGGTTTCCTTGTCCTTCGGCGTCGATCAAAGTTTTATTACGTATTGTTGTGGCTGCTAAGTACTTCTTTTATCAGCTACGGTTACTATCTCAAACAGGCTCAACGCCAATGCGTTATCATTCGTAATGAGGCGCCGTTGCGTGTATCGCCGACATCGCAGGCAAGTGTTCTTATGTTTCTTGAACGAGGGAAACCCATTACGGCTTTAGAGCGCCATGGCGATTTTTTACTAGCGAAATTGCCGCAAGGGAAAAATGGCTGGATCGCTGTTAACGACGTCGCTTTTATTCTGCCTCCCCAGGAGTAAGACGTGATCCGGGCGTTTTACGATGGAGAATTGGAAGTTGGAAAATGTTGCCACTTGGAACGTAACGAGGCGCATCATGTATTTCGAGTTTTGCGGGCTCAACCGTCAGAAACCATTCAGCTTCTAGATGGCCATGGCACCATTGCAACAGGCTTAGTGGAGCCGGACCAAACGGTTCACATTCAAAAAATTCAGCACGCAACGGCATCACGCATCAACTTTTATCCTGCGCTGCTCAAAAGTAAGGCGATGGATTTTCTGATCCGAGAGGCGACAGCAATTGGTGTCCGAAAAATTTCCCCACTCATTACCGATCACAGCGAGGTCAAAATTCACGATTTGGAGAATAAACTACGGCATTGGAACGACATTGCTCGCGAGGCCTGCAAACAGTCGGGGAATGCTTTCCTTCCCGCGATTGAACCACCTCAAAAATCGTCAAAAATTATCCTTCCTTCACTGACGTTTGTTGCCGCACTTCACCCGTCTGCGCGTCCAATTTTGGATTATTACCAAGAACTAAGACAATTCCAAACGGATACAGAAATCGGAGTCGTCATCGGTCCAGAAGGTGATTTTTCGGAGCGTGAATATAAGGATTTTGAGGCGCCAAAACTTCGATTTGTCACCCTCAGCCGACAACACATCCTACGCTCTGAAACGGCAGCGCTCTATTTATTAAGCCTTGTCGACCAGCTGCAAATGTTACCTTCGTCAAGGTATGAAGCTTGCCGATGACGCAGCTCGTCAGCAGTTTATTCACGACCATCACACGAATTTTTCTGTCATCGCCCCCGCCGGTGTTGGAAAAACGACAGCAATCGTGGCGCGTATTGTTGCGATCATCCAGCAACGTTTCATACCATTTGACCAACTCTACGTAGTCACCTACACCAAGAAAGCCGCACAAGAACTCTACAATCGGACTCTTTCGAGACTTTTCACGCAAGGGGATAATCCCGAAACATCCATACAAAAAATCTTTTTCGGGACAATTCACGCCTTAGCCGATCGCATTTTACGCCAATATGGATCCCTTATCGACCTGCCTTCGGACTTCCAAATTGAGACACAAATGGATTCCCTATGGCAGGATTTTTTATACCAGGACAAACAGGAAATATCCATTCTTCCTCCCTATACCGCCTTTATCGAACTTGAAGATATCGAGCGCCTCGTACAAATGCATTCCGAAGACCAGTCGTCCGCACTAACGCCCACGGATCCGATTCCATTTCCAACAATTAATTGGAACCTCCTTTTGGATTTTCCTGCTAAAAACAACCGAACGATCGCAGAATTTCAAAATAATCTACGTCGCTGGATTCAGGAACCGACGCTTCCCTTTCCTTCGATGTCGTCAATGGCAAAGGATTTTGTTGAACTTTATCGCTCTGTAATGGAACCTGTTGAGGCGTCTTGTGCGCGCTATTTTCAACAACAATACGAAGCAGTTCGGGAGCAATTTTCCCGATTTCGCCTTCAAAATGGCCGACTCACATACTCGGATCTCATTGTTTTTGCCCAACAAGCACTTGCGATGCAGTCGCGCCGATCGGGAGCCTACGTTCTTCTCGATGAAGCACAGGACACAGATCCAGAACAATTTCAGTTATTGCTACAAATTGCAAGTGATTCGCCTCTAAGCAAGCCGAAATCTGGACACTTTTGTATGGTTGGTGATCCGCAGCAGTCGATCTACGAATCCCGTGCCAACGTTAGATTTTACCAAAATCTCTGCCATCGCTTGACTCAAGAAAATGCGCTGAAAACGCTCGAGTTTTCCGTAACGATGCGTTTTTCTGAAGCCATCGCAATTCATGTGAACCGGGTTTTTCAGCCGTTATTCGAACACTCCGGGCAACAAGTTGATTTTGTGCCCATAACCGCCATTAAAAAAGACGCCAATGCCTTGTGGCAATGCCTTCGCACAACGCAATCCGATGAAGAGGCACTCGTAACACTCTTCCAAAATAAAACCCCAAAAGATTTTGGCGTCACACATTGGAGTGAAATAGCGATTTTGGCTCCCCGGCGGACCTGGTTACAAGAACTTCAGCAAGCTTTTGCACGACCTGGTCTGCCAGAAATGCAAATCCATTCGAAGACAACAACATACCGCGAATTTCGCGAGTTTGCATGGATCGAAGCGTTGGTTGAGTTTTTATGGGATCCACAAAACACCTTTGAACTGGCAGGCATTTTACGAGAGATTTTTGGCTGTTCTGATGATGCGATCGCCTCTTACCTGACCACTCCATCCCCAGATCCTACTAGTCCTGTGCATTCTTGCTACATACAGCTCCATCATCTTGCCAAGGAACTGAACGAAAATATGCCACTGGCGATTATCGATACGTTACTTGAAAAATTAGAATTACGTAGTCGTATTTTAGCTGTCCAGCCGTGCTACCATGGCGACATTGAGCGAACCGTCATCCGGCTTGCGGCCCAATGTCCAACGCTTTTCGAGTTTAAATGCCAGCTCCATCAGCTTGTCTCAATGAGTCATGAGCCCGAGAGCATTAACGAAAACGCGCTCCAACTTTACACCTTTCACAAAGCCAAAGGGCTGGAGTGGCCCGTCGTTTTTATTCCCTTTATCAACCGCGAACCTTATCCGGCACCATCCATATTCCCTAATCTTATTCACGGACAAGTCGTGCTCAATAAGGCCCAACAGGAACGTATGTTTCCAAATCTTTCTGTCGAGACCCGCAACAACGCTCAGCGCCTACTCTATGTTGCTCTCACACGCCAACAGCAGCGGACAATCTTTATCGATGACGGCACAACACCTAAATCAAACTCGCTCAAAAACATCTTAGAGGGTGGCGTTCCATTTTTCGACAGGCTCCCAGCCCTCAACTACCACAGCTAAACGCCTATCCTGGCTTAGTGGTGGGAGATACTGGGCTCGAACCAGTGACCTCTTGCGTGTCATGCAAACGCTCTAACCAACTGAGCTAATCCCCCGTTGGCCGCAGCTAAACGATCCCCTGAAGCCGTGCAAGAAAAATTCGCCGATGCGCAAAAATTGTTGTACCTAGCGCGCATACTGGCTATCGTCGTCGCTATGTTTGCGGCATTATCGCTTCCGAAAAGAATATTTTTTGCGCTTATTTTTGCACTCGCCGCCACATTTATCACACTCGCGATCTTCGACTACACCCCGCAACAATCGCACTATATTACTACGCATTGCGATGCAAATGGCAATTTAGCGGGTACCCTCGGCTCATCGCTCGCGTTTTGGTCTCTGCGTTTCGTGGGATTATCGAGCTACCTATTGCCACTGATTCCTCTAGTTTTAGCAATTTCCTGCATCCGACCTACGCGATGTCCGACCTGGCACGTTTTTCTCGTAAGTGGCGTTGTTTTTCTATCCATGCTTCTATCCGCTTGGATACAGCATTATCGGCCACTTCCAATCTCGACGCTACGTCTCTCCGCGGGTTCCGGCGGAATTTTAGGAACCATCGTCGTTGAACGTTTTTGTCTCCCCGTTATAGGAAAAATTGGCACACTTCTGCTTCTCCTCGGGACCTTGATTTTCTTATTGGGTCTCTATTTTGCGCTATTATTCCAACATCCTCTTTTGCGCAAAATCGCTGAACTCCTGAAAAATTTGTGTTCCTTTGTAATCCGAAGTATCCGCGGGCTTCCGATCAACAAACTTTTGAAAAAACAAAAACGAACAGAGGAAGCGTCTTCTGAACTCCTTCCAACGCCCCTCCAGCCCATTAATGAGCCGGAAGAAATACCGTTAGTGCCAGAGGTCCCAGTAGCCATAGATGAGCCACTTATTCCAACCTCAGAAAAGAATTTTCCACAAAAAACAAATCTCCAGATTTTCGAAGAAAAGCCTATCGATAAAACAGGTGCACCGCTTAAAAAACGTGATACTAACTACTTTTTCCCACCAATTGATCTCTTGGAAGCTTCACCGAAAACGAGCAGTAGCACGGAAAATTGTGGCCAAATTATGCAGCGCCTCATCGAAGTGTTATCGCAATTTGGCATCGCGGTTAAGCCGGGAGAAATTCACCGTGGCCCTGTAATTACGCGCTATGAAGTTACGCCTGAAAGCGGAATCCGTGTCGAAAAAATTGTCAGCCTCGATAAAAATATCGCGATGGGGCTTGCGGCACGCTCCGTCCGCATCATGGCTCCGGTGCCCGGTAAAAACTGTGTCGGCATTGAATTGCCTAACCAAAATCCAGCAAGTGTTCATCTCCGCGAAATCCTCGAATCCAAAAGTTGGGCTGATATCCAAGCCGCAATTCCGATGGTCCTTGGACGCGGTGTAACCGGCGAACCGATGATCTACGACTTAGCTAAAATGCCGCACCTACTCATTGCAGGTGCCACTGGTGCAGGAAAAACCGTCTGTATTAATGCCATTATCGCATCACTGCTCTACCATGCCTCCCCCGAGGATCTACGGTTTATCATGGTTGACCCCAAAATCGTCGAAATGCAAAATTACAACCAGTTGCCCCACATGTTAGTTCCCGTCGTAACGGATCCGAAAAAGGTCCCAAGTGCCCTCAAATGGCTGATCGCGGAAATGGAGTGGCGCTATCAGATTTTCGCCAAAGTAGGTGTACGTAATATCGCGAACTATCGTGAAAAGTTCCCAAAACTACCGCCAACCAACCCCGACGGTTCTGAAAACAAGAAATTGCCCTATATTGTTTGCATCATCGATGAGCTCGCAGACCTCATGATGGTTGCCCTTGGGGATATTGAAACGTATATCGCACGCCTCGCCCAACTCGCGCGAGCCGCGGGAATTCACCTCATTCTCGCGACACAACGTCCTTCCGTCAATGTTATTACCGGAATCATTAAGGCCAATCTTCCAAGCCGGATCGCTTTTAAAGTGTCCTCGAAAGTCGATAGTCGGACTATTCTCGATACAGGCGGTGCTGAGACACTGCTCGGCCAAGGGGATATGTTATTTTCCCCACCAGGGGCATCGGGATTACTGCGCGCACAAGGAGCATTGGTCTCGGACGCAGAAATTAATGGGATCGTCGACTTTCTCTACCAGAAAAATGGTGGACCAAAGTTTGAGACTTCCGTTCAAGAACAAATCGAAAACGACGGTGTTGGCAGCGACAACGACTGGGACGACGAAATGATCCCTAAAGCCTTAGAGATTATCCGCAGCAATGATCGAGCCTCTACTTCTTTCCTGCAACGTAAACTGAAAATCGGTTACAATCGCGCCGCCCGGATTATGGATACACTTCGGGAGCAGGGCCTTGTAGGCTCCGATCCCGAACAAGATTCTTTCTAAATTACTTTTGCGGAACAACTGTTGTGATATGAACTTCGCGTAATTGTTTTTCGGAAGCATAAGACGGACTCTTGGCCATCAAATCTTGTCCCTTTTGTGTTTTTGGAAATGCGATTACATCGCGAATTGAGTCCGCACCACAAAGAATCGCAGCTAATCGATCGAGCCCGATTGCAATACCTCCATGCGGTGGCGCACCAAATTTAAAGGCCTGCAACATATACCCAAAGCGATCCTGAATCGTCTTTTCATCGAGCTTCAAAAGATCGCGCATTACAAAAGACTGCATATCGGATTGATGAATCCGGATACTGCCCCCACCAATTTCAAATCCATTGAGAACAATGTCATAGTGCTGGGCTTTCACATGTTGTGGATCTGTTTTTAGCTTTGCAATATCCTCTTCAACGGGTGCCGTAAACGGATGGTGTGTCGCTACAAAGCGTCCCTGTTCGTCATCAAAAGTAATTAACGGGAAATCGATAATCCATAAAAAGTTAAACTGGTTTTTTGATATTGTTAGGTGACCGCGCTGCACTAAGAGCTTTGAAACTTCGAGACGAATACGCCCTAAAATGGTACATGCATGGCTCCAATCCGTTGCTGCGAAAAAGATGAGATCGCCTTCTTCGATGTTTAACTGCTCTTGTAAGGCCTT
Source organism: Verrucomicrobiota bacterium (assembly GCA_021294815.2). Classification (NCBI taxonomy): domain Bacteria; kingdom Pseudomonadati; phylum Verrucomicrobiota; species Verrucomicrobiota bacterium. The sequence continues at coordinate 844,460 of CP095464.1, read as the reverse complement.
TTGTTCCGCCTCGGAAAGAAATTTTAAAATCGGTGATTTCCAAGCCCCTTGCTCGCACTTGATATAGGCAAGACCCTTTGCACCCAACATTTTAGCGGTATCTTCTAATTGCTTGAGTTCCCCTTGGGTGATGTCCGCTAACTTTTTGGCGTTTAAGGCCTTGATAACGCCTTTCCCATCAAGACAACTCCTAAACACCTTGAACTCGGATTCTCTAAAAACATCCGACACATCTACGAGCTCCAAACCAAAGCGTGTATCCGGTTTATCGGAACCATAACGATCCATAGCCTCTTGAAACGGCATCCGCAAAAATGGTGTTTTTAGCTCCATACCCCGAGTCGCTTGGAAGACTTCTTTGAGCATCCCTTCAATCAGAGCATAAATATCTTCACGCTCAATAAAGGACATTTCGATATCGATCTGCGTAAATTCCTGTTGGCGATCCATCCGAAGGTCTTCATCGCGGAAACAACGCGCAATCGAATAATACCGCTCGATCCCCGCAACCATCAGCATCTGTTTATATTGCTGCGGCGATTGGCTTAAGGCATAAAAACTACCCGGGTTTTGCCGACTCGGAACGAGAAACTCACGTGCACCTTCCGGTGTGGTCTTAAAGAGATAGGGTAACTCAACCTCTACAAAATCTTGACGATCAAGATACCCCCGGACCGTTCGTGCAATATTATGGCGTAAACGTAGGGCCCGTAAATTTTTCCGCCGACGAAGATCCAGATAACGATAGGTCAATCGTAGGTCCTCGTTGACCTTATCCGCATTGGCATCATCGAGCGGAAACGGTAGCGTCTCTGCGATATTGTGAATCGTTAGATGCTCGGCAATTACTTCAATGTCACCTGTCATAATGTGGCTATTAACGGTATCGCCGGGACGCGCACGAACGATCCCCGTCACCTCAATCACCGATTCGTCTTTGAGCGATGCGAGCTCCGTAAATGACTTGGGATCAAAAACAATCTGCGTAATGCCTTCGCGATCGCGTAGGTCGACAAAAACTAGCCCACCATGGTCGCGTATAGAGGCAATCCAACCGATGAGCTGAACATTCTGTCCCTCGTTCTTTTTCGATAATTCGTTACAGTGATGTGTCCGCTTCACCGCTCGGAGCGAAGTAAAAGCACTCAAACATTCAAGCTAAATTCTTTTACAACAGTATCTACGCTTCTGATTGTTCGGAAAGCTCAATCCAGCTCGCCTCTAGTTGCTCAATATGCTGTGAAAGCTTCGTAAGTTCTTGAAATGTTGCTTCGGAATACTGTTCATTCAAACGCTGTTCCAGTTCTATTTTTTGCTGCTGCTTTTCAAGTAATTGCTGTTCAAGTGTTACGAGCTGTTTTTCTAGATTTTGGCGTTGTTTATTATTTTGTCCGGAGGTGTTTTTGGATTTTGCACTACCCTTAGTCTGGCGTTTTTCATTCAAAACATCCTGAACATAGTGTTCAAGATCACCGTCGTACGGCACACACTTCTGGTCTTTGACGAGCCATAGCTGTTCACAAACTGACTCTACGATAAAAAAGTCATGTGAGACTAGAACAACAGCGCCTTCATACGCATTCAAGGCATCGACGAGCGCCTCTTTAGCTTCGATATCGAGATGGTTTGTGGGTTCATCGAGAATTAAGACATGAGGGCCATGACGTGTGGTAATCGCCAGTAACAGACGTGTCTTTTCGCCTCCGGAAAGGTTTCGAATGAGGGTATCTGCCTTTTGTTGTGTGAGTCCAAAGCGTGCTAGTTGGCTACGAACAGCGGTTTCATTCATCCCGATACAAAAAGAGGACAAAAATTCATAGGGCGTTTTATCGATATCGAGCTGATCCGTAAGCTGTTGTGAAAAATAAGCACGATTGAGCTTTTTCGAAACCGTCATCGTCCCCTCGAGTAACGGCAGACGATCCGCAAGTACCTTGACGAGCGTCGACTTCCCATTCCCATTGGCTCCCAAAAGCGCAATACGGTCCCCCATATCAATTTTCAGATTGAGGTTTTTCAAAACGACGCGCTCACCATACCCTGCAGAACCATTTTTAATGCGAATTAATTCCCGATCGACAGCCACGGTTGGATTAGGAAAGGAAAACTTGACGCTATAGTCGCGGTCGAGGCGTGGCAGTTGCTCCATCTTCTCGAGCATTTTGAGCCGACTTTGCGCCTGTTTGGCTTTCGTCGCTTTGTAGCGAAACCGATCGACAAATGATTGGAGGTGTTGGCGTGCCGCAGTTTGTTTTTCGATGCGCCGTTCCAATGCGGCCTGCTGATTCGCCCGCGTAACAACAAAAGTGTCGTAATTGCCGCTATAAAGTGTTCCCGAAGGAAGATGCAGAATTTTATCGCACAATGTATTGAGGAACATCCGATCATGGCTAACAATCAGGATCGTTTTATCGGGCTTGATTTTCTTTAAATAACTACGGAGCCACAGGGTCGTTTCAAAATCCAGATGGTTTGTCGGTTCATCCAAGAGCAAAATATCGGATGGCGCAAAAAGCGTCGCCGCAATAGCCGCTCGGATTTGCCACCCACCAGAAAATGCACTTAGCGGATTTCCTAAAACATCATTCGAAAAGCCCAAACCCGATAAAATAGTCGCCGCTCGGACTTCCGCATTATAGCCGTCAATCCCCTCGATGGCCTCAAAAATTTCTGCCAACCGCGTTCCATCATGCTCAATTTCTGCGCGTTGACGTAGCTGCATCAATGCAACATCTGCCTCTAAAACGAAATCCAACAGTTTTGTTGAAAAATTACGAATCTCTTGACGAATCGTAACAATCTTTGCGTCACTCGACTTTAAAATTTCTCCCTTCTCTGCGGAAATATCGCCTAAAATCAGCCGAAATAAGGTACTTTTCCCACAGCCATTGACACCGACAACGCCGATCGTCTGACAAGTCGGTAAACAAAACGACACGTCATCTAACAAGATACGCCCTCCAATCGCGTAGGTTAAATGTCGCACGTCAATCACAATCTTTTGGGAGCATGCGCCTTCTTAAGTAGATTTCAAGCCGTAAAATGGGATTGTCACGGTGACGAAAATTCTTTAGAAAAATGTTCCATGGAACAACTTCAGACGATTGTTGACTACTGCAATCAACGCCTACAGATCGCGACAATTCAGGACTACGATGGAGCCGTCAATGGGCTACAATTTCAAAACAGCGGTACCGTAACGCGCATCGCATCAGCTGTTGACGCTTCTCTCGAAAGCATTCAGCAAGCGGTTACTATAGGTGCCAATTTACTCTTTGTACATCATGGTCTATTCTGGGGATCACATGCACCAATTATCGATACGATTTATCAGAAATATTGTCTTTTAATCGAGCACGATATCGCGGTTTATTCCTGCCATCTTCCCTTAGATGCGCACCCCGAGATTGGCAATAACGCGCAGCTCGCTAAGCTGCTACAACTCCACAATACACAGCCAGCTTTTCCTTTTATCGAGACAAACGTCGGCGTAATCGGAGAACGTGCAATGGAACGTACAGCATTCAAAGCACAACTTGCGCAGCATTTTCCACATGTTGTTCCGATGGAATTCGGTCCCGAAAGAATTTGCAAAGTGGGAATTTCTTCCGGCGGCAGTGGAAATATGATTTTAAAAGCACACGACTACGGCATCGACACGATGATCATCGGCGAGTGTAGCCAGTACCACTACAATATAGCCCGTGAACGAGGGCTCAATGTCTACCTCTGTGGCCACTATGCGACTGAAACATTTGGAGTTGATGTTCTCGGGAAAGAAATCGCGGAGAAATTTCACCTTCCCTATTCCTTTCTCCCTTCGGAATGCCCGTTATAATAAAAAAGCCCTCTTTGAGGGCCTTTTAACAACTATTCGAGTGCGGCTTGTGCGGCAGCGATTTTCGCGACGGGGACGCGATTGGGGGCACAGCTCACATAAGTGAGGCCGAGCCTGTGACAGAACTTAATAGAATCTGGTTCTCCACCGTGTTCACCACAGATTCCAAGCTTGATATCAGGACGTGTTTTGTGTGCATTTTGGACTGCAATCTGCATGAGCTGTCCAACTCCTTCGACATCAATCGATGCAAACGGATTCCGTCGGATCACCTCATCGCGGATATACTCGGGTAAAAAGGTCCCGGAATCATCGCGACTCATTCCAAGTGTCGTTTGCGTCAAATCATTGGTTCCGAAGCTGAAGAACTGTGCTGTTTCCGCTAATTGATCCGCAATGAGAGCTGCACGCGGCAACTCGAGCATCGTACCGACTTTGTAATGAATATCGGCTTTTTGTTCCATCATCACCTTCTGCGCAGCTTCATGAATGAGTGCCGCCTGGTGTTTTAATTCTCCCACAAAGCCAATCAATGGAATCATTACCTCAACTTCGACAGGAATCCCTTCGGATTGTACCTGCGCTACCGCTTCAAAAATCGCCGAAGCCTGCATCGTTGTGATCTCCGGATACGTGATTCCGAGACGACAGCCACGATGTCCCAGCATCGGGTTCTGCTCGTGGAGAGACTGCACGCGCTGTTGAATTGCCTCGGCCGGAATATGGATTTTTTTCGACAGTGCTTCAATTGCATCCGCGGTGTTTGGTAAAAACTCGTGGAGCGGCGGATCCAGCAAGCGGATCGTCACCGGTAGGCCCTTCATTTCGCGGAAAATGGCTTCAAAATCTCCGCGTTGTAGCGGTTTAAGATGTGCCAAAGCCGCAATGCGATCCTCAACCGTCGTCGCCAAAATCATCTGACGGACAAAATCAATGCGATCACTCTCAAAGAACATATGTTCCGTACGGCAAAGCCCAATACCTTCTGCTCCAAGTAATAATGCCTGATGCGCCTGTTTTGGAGAATCAGAATTTGTCCGGATGCCTAGCTTGCGGAAGTGATCGGCCCAACCCATTATCGTCGAAAATAAACGATAGACATCGCTATCTTTAGCTTCGATTTCACCAGCAAGTACACGGTTTACTTCGGAAGGAACGGTGGCGATTTCCCCTAAAAAAACCTCTCCGGTTGTTCCATCGATGGAAATGTAATCGCTCTCTTTAATCGTCGTATCTGCGACCTGGACCGTTTTAGAGGTGTAATCAATATGGAGGCTTCCCGCGCCACAGACACAAACTTTCCCCATTTGACGTGCGACAAGTGCGGCGTGGGAACTTACCCCACCACGACTGGTTAAAATGCCTTCAGAGGCTAACATACCGCGGATATCTTCCGGAGATGTCTCAATACGGCAGAGCACTACTTTTTCGCCTCGCGCATGCGCCGATTCAGCTGCTTTTGCTGAAAAAACAACTTTCCCACAGGCCGCTCCCGGTCCTGCGGCTAGCCCGACGGCTAATTTCTTCAAGTCCTTCTTACGGGACTCATCAAAGACGGGGACAAGTAATGACGAAATTGAATCCGCCGGAATGCGCTTAATGGCTTCTTCTTGGGTAATGCGTTTTTCCTCAACCATTTCAGCCGCAATACGCACAGCAGCTAGGCCTGTCCGCTTGCCATTACGGGTTTGCAACATATAGAGCTTCTCCTGCTCAATCGTAAACTCAAAGTCTTGCATATCACAGAAGTGGTCTTCTAAAATCCGACATACTTCGACGAGTTGCCGATAAGCATCAGGCATATCTTGCTCGAGTGCTTTAATGGGTTGTGGCGTCCGAATACCGGCAACAACATCTTCACCTTGGGCATTAATGAGGTATTCTCCGTAGAACTCGTGCTTACCGTTGGCTGGATTGCGCGTAAAGGCGACGCCTGTTGCGCAATTATTCCCCATATTACCGAAGACCATCGATTGGACGTTTACCGCCGTCCCCCATTCGGAGGGAATGTTGTATTTTTGGCGATAAATCACTGCACGTTCGTTGTTCCAGGATTTAAAGACCGCGCCAATCGCACCCTCGAGCTGCGCGTATACATCTTGGGGAAATTCACGCCCTACGGATTTTTTAATGAGTTCCTTGTAGCGTCCAATGAGCTTTTGGAGTGCTTCGGCGGAAAGATCGACATCATTCGCGGCACCTTCTTCTTTTTTCAGTTGATTGAGGAGAACGTCAAAGGGCTCTTCTTCGTGCTCGTCCTTTGCTTGGACCCCCATTACAACATCGCCATACATCTGGATGAACCGGCGATAACAGTCGTAGGCAAAACGTGGATTACCGGTTTTTTCCGCAAATCCCTGTACACTCTGATCATTGAGCCCGAGGTTTAAAATGGTATCCATCATGCCCGGCATCGATTCCCGTGCACCAGAGCGTACGGAAAAAAGTAAAGGGTTATGCAGGTCGCCAAAACGCTTATTCTGTTGCTGTTCAACCTTCTGTATCGCCGCTTTAACGAGGTCCATGAGCCCATCCGGTAAACGTTCGCCATTTGCTTTAAACGCACTACATACTTCCGTCGTAATCGTAAAGCCCGGGGGAACTGGTAAACCTATCCGCGCCATCTCCGCTAAGTTTGCGCCTTTACCGCCGAGGAGGTCGCGCATTTTCGCATTTCCATCGGTTTTTGCGCCAAACTCGTAGATCTTACTGTGATCAGACATGTCTAGGATAGAGCATTTTACCGGAATTGCGTCAACGTTTTTCGGCATGAACTCGACTCCATTGGCGAAACTGTGCATACCAGGAAATCCAAAAACCGATGACGAGAAAACACAAAAACATTAAAAGTCCTAAAAATTTCGGTTTCGTAGCCCATTCGATATGCCAGGGCATCCATTGTTCAACGATATTTAAAAACAGCTCTAAAATTTTCGTCAGACATCGGGCAATACCGAAGCAGATATCCGAGAGTCTATTTTCTCCACATAAACTCCCCAACAAAAATAAAAAACCACTCGCAACTGCCGGCATCGCTAGTTGAACTACCAACGGGTTAATAAAAATACCTACCAGACTGAACATACTGAAATACTCAAACGTCAATGGAGCGCTCGCTAGCGTTGCAGCTATAGAAACCGATAAGAGGGATAGAATTTTCTTCTTTCGTCGGCATAATACCTCGCTACATAAGAGGATCATCGCCACCACTCCGTAAGAGAGCTGAAAACCAATATCAAACAACGTCATGGGGTTGTGGATCAGCGCCAATAAGGCCGAACATAATAGCGACGACATACCCGAACTTTTCCGATCCAAAATCGGCGCCATCCAAAAACAGACAAGCATCATCCAGGCACGAACAGCAGACGGGGGAAATCCAATGGCCCCGATATAGAAAAATAAAATGCAGGCAATCAACGAACGTCGCCCGGTCTTTTTTAAGAAACAGCACTTACACAAAAATTCCAGTGCCAGCGCAATCATTCCAATGTGTAGACCGCTGACGGCGAGAAGGTGCGCGACACCGGTATTATGAAACTGTTCCTTTTGAAATGCCGTGAGTTCCTTCTTCTCACTCAACAGCATCCCGTAAAGAATGCCATCCGATGAATCGACGCCTAGGCGTTGAGACGCAGCCCCAAGCGAAGCATGGAATGTCGTTCGGATTCGATCGAAAAAATCTGCAATCCATGAGGCGGGCTGTTCAACCGTTAGTACTTCTCCGCGGTAGGCATAGAGGTTGATATTTTTCTGTACGAGATATTGGAAAAAATGCTCATCAGCACTGGGCTTTGTTTTGTCAGATTTCAGAATCCGAATATCGGAACGTAATTTGAGAACTTGTGACGGAACATAGTGCTCTGAACCATTGAGATAAAAATAAACACGATGCCCAACGAGTTTATGGACATTTTTCGCTTCTATGATACGCCCGTAACCGTAGGCTTTTCCGCGCCCGGGCTTTTGATCGATTTTCTCAATTTCTACCGCATAACACACACGCCATAGCTGTTGGCGATCCATATCGAGCGGCGGTTCCATACGCCAAGCCGTGTAAAGCATTGTTCCTAAGAAAATACCGACATGAAGCAGAATTTTTTGGAATCGTAAAAAGCAGAAAAGCAAAAGCGTTAAAAAACCTCCGAGGTACCAGACGTTGAAATATCGGCTACAAATAATCCCAAATACCACCTCGATAAAAATCGGAAGTAGTGGAATCCAAAAAAGAAAGATTTTCGGACGTGATTCAATAATGCCGCCCTTCTAGAGCCGGTTTTTTTAAGAATCAAGTTCTAAAAACAATCCCATTAAAAAATTTTCACATATAAGTCTTGCTTCTTCATGGAAATCTACTTCGCTGCCCTCTAGGTTTCGCGCCACGGTGGCGTTCGATCCCTATTAACCCTTAACCTCCCAAGCGGAGTTCAATTCATGTCAAATATTATGGAACAACTGCTGGAGGCAAAGCCTATTAAGGAACTGCTTCCAGGGACCGTCATTCCTGCGGTCATTACAAAAATTGGTGCTGATGCCGTTACAGTCGATATCGGTACGAAAACAGAAGGTAAAATCCCTGTTATCGAGTTTAACGATATTAATGAGTTTTCTGTCGGCCAAACCATCGGCGTTTTTTTAGAAAAACTCGAAGATCGCGAAGGTAATCCCGTCGTCTCGTTCGATAAAGCCGAACAAAAGAAAAACTGGGCACGTATTGTTGAAGAGTGCCCCGAAGGAACCGTTATTCGCGGTAAGGTGAAAGCCAAAACAAAGGGTGGCCTCATTGTGAATATCGGCGTCGATGCCTTCCTACCCGGTTCGCAAATCGATACCCAGGCGCCTAAAAATCTCGATCAATACATCGGCCAGACCTACGACTTCAAGATCGTCAAAATTAATCTCGATCGGAAAAATATTGTCGTATCGCGCCGCGAGCTCATTGAGGAAGAACGCAAAGAGAAGCGCCAAAAAGCCCTTTCCAATATTCAAGTCGGCAAAACATGTCGCGGTGTTGTTAAAAACATCACAGATTACGGAGTCTTTGTTGACCTCGATGGACTCGACGGACTCTTACATATCACCGATATGTCTTGGGGCCGGATTTCACATCCAAGTGAGCTGGTTAGCCCAGGCGAAGAAATCGAAGTCATGGTGCTCGAGATCGATCCCGACAAAGAACGGGTCGCGCTTGGTATGAAACAGACCCAAAATAACCCCTGGGATAATATCGAGCATCGCTATCCGATGGGCAGCCAGGTTACCGGTAAGGTCGTCAACCTTGTTCCCTACGGTGCATTTGTCGAACTCGAACCCGGCGTTGAAGGTCTCATCCATGTCGCGGAAATGTCCTGGACGAAGCGAATCAATAAGCCGAGCGAAATCCTCAAAGTCGGCGATGAAGTTAAAGCAGTCGTTATTGGTATTGAAAAATCAAACCAAAAGATCGCCCTCGGGATCAAACAACTCGAAGAAAATCCGTGGGAGATGGTTAAACACAACTATCCAGTTGGCGCCCATGTTCGTGGAACAGTTCGCAATCTTACCAACTACGGTGCATTCGTCGAACTCGAGGACGGCATTGACGGTATGATCCATGTTTCCGATATCAGCTGGACGAAAAAGATTAACCACCCGAGCGAGGTCCTCAAAAAGGGCGATGTCGTTGATGCAATGGTAATCGATATCGATCCGTCGCAGCAGCGGATTGCTTTGGGTCTCAAACAACTCACCGGCGACCCGTGGGAGAATATCGAATCCCTCTTCCAAATCGGCAGTCTTGTAACGGGTACGGTCAACAAAATCACCTCTTACGGTGCCTTTATTGAACTACCCAACGGTATCGACGGTATGGTCCACATCAGCCAAATTGCCGAAGGCCGTATTGAGAAAATTAAAGATGTTCTCAATGTCGGAAGTGAAGTTACGGCCCGGGTCGTGAAGATTGACCGCAACGAGCGCCGAATCGGGTTATCAATTAAAGCTGCTAACTACGATGCCAGTGCATTAGAAGCGGAAATTCGCGCTTACGATAAGCTCAAAAGCGATCAGGAGATGACCAACCTCGGTGATATTTTCGATAAGATTGAGATCGAGCACTCCTAACAAAAAATCCGATACGCAATGGATAATTCAAACAGAGGCCTCATTGAGACCTCTGCTTTTATCTATGACGCTAAACAGCGAAAAAATATTACGGCCGATCCTTGCGGTAGTTCCAAGCCAAGGCATTACGCATCAAGTACGCCTTCTTGTACTGATCCCAATCGCGGACTTTTAAAACATTACCCTTAAAATCGCATTGAACGATTCCATCCGCGGGGAACGTTACCGGCGATCGCATCTGAGCGATATACGCAGCGAGTGCTGTGCTTCGGTTGCGCAAAGCCTTACACTGACCCTCAATTTTTTGAATATGTCGCACCGAACAGAGTGTTAATTCTCGAAGGTACAATATTCCGAGAATAGAGGTTAGAACAAATACCGCGCAACACCCGCTCCAAAGCGCTACGGAAGATTGCGGCAAGGATAATCGATGAATCGAAAAAGCTAGTTTCATTGAAATTTCTCCAAAATACGTAGTTTTGCGGAACGGCTCCGCGGGTTCATTTGTACCTCCTCAGACAAAGGAAGCATCGGCTTTAGCGTTAATGATTTTGCGCGTGAAGATGCCTCCATTTGCCGCCAGAACTGCTTTACAATGCGATCCTCTAAGGAGTGAAAACTCAATACGACGAGGCGCCCACCCGGTTGAAGCCGTTCAAACGCTTTCGGTAGCGCTTGTCGAATTTCCTCGAGTTCGTGATTTACCGCAATACGGATCCCCTGAAATGTTTTTGTCGCCGGATGAATTTTCCCTGAACGCGGACAATGTTGCGCAATGAGATCCGCAAAAGTATCGGCAAATTCTAAAACCTCACTTCCGCGGTTCTTGAGGATCAAATCGACGATGCGGCGCCCCTGTACTTCTTCACCAAAATCACAAATCGCCTCTATTAACTGTTCACGCGACGCGGTTTTAAGAAATTCTTGGGCACTCATTCCCTGCTTCGGATTCATTCGCATATCAAGTGGCGTATGGTAGCGGAATGAAAACCCGCGTTCGGCGTCATCAAGCTGGATTGATGAAATGCCAAAGTCGAACAAAACTCCTGAGAACACCTTGACACCTAGACGATCAAGTGTCGAAAACGGCATGCACTCAAAAAAGAAATTCTCAGGAAACGCTCTTTTCAACTCCTCTGCTCTCTCCCATGCATCAGGATCGCGATCGATGCCATAAAGCTGGATGTTTGGAAACTCTTCGAGAAAATGTCGACTGTGTCCCCCTGCTCCAAAGGTGCAGTCTAAATACGTTCCCGCCGGATTGTTTATCAACACCTGCGTGACCTCGTAAAGCATAACGGGGTAGTGCTGTAATTTGGTTGCCGTCGTCATAAACCTAAGCCTTTCAGCACCCCGGTCACGTCATCGAGCGATTCATTAGCAATGTATTCCTTAAAACGCTCCGGCGACCAAATGTTAAAAACAGCACCACCACCAACAAAAACCGCTTCCGTCGCGATTTGTGCAAACCGCAAAAGACGTTCTTCTAATTTGACACGCCCCTTGCTGTCACACGAAAAAATATCGGCCTTTGAAAATAACTTTGCGAGCGCCATCTGCCCCGCGGTATCACCAAGACTTACCTGTGCGACCTTTTCTTCAAGCCGCGTGACCATTTTTGGGGGATAAACCGTCAGACAACCGAGAGGATTCGGTAGCGCCAAAAAGGCCGCCTCACCATCTTCCGGTCGCCACTTTGAGGGCATCGCAACACGCATCTTTTCGTCCATTTGACGCGTATACTCACCCACATAAAAACTGTTAATCCACGAATCCACAGGGCTTCCACTAGCTACTCTTGAGTCCCAATATCTCCCACTTCATCCCCCCAGTCAACAGTTTTTAATTAAAAGATTTCCTTTTCGTGTCAAATTTACTTTAACATTTTTTGATATTTTCCCAATTAGGCTCAAATGGGGCACAGCTGTGCCCCTCAAAATGACGACTAAAACGACTTTGAAATTGTCAGGCCAACACCTTCATCTGCGGCACTCACGGTAATGCCGTTCTTCGCGTAGGGTTTCGTAAAGATAAGATTCACCAAAAATCCCATTGCGGCACCTACACCAATATCGCGCCAATGATGGTATTTTCCTTTCACACGACTATAGGCTGTAAGGCAGGCTAATCCAAGCGCTGGAACACCGTACGACCAACCGTAGCGCCGTTGCAGAAAAAACGCTCCCTGAAAAGCTGAAGATGTGTGTCCCGAAGGGAACGAACCTTTGCCGCCATTCGGGCGCCGCCCAATCGACGAATGCTTTGTTGCCTGTTTAATGCCGAGCGTCAGTAACGCTGATGTCCCGCAAGAAAGCGCCCACTCCTTCATACCTTCTGTGTCTTTCTTTACAAGGGTCGTCCCAAAAGCAAACGCTGGAATCGCAAACTGCAAAGCATCTCCCAAACTTGTCAGAGCAGTTTTTGCATCAAGCGAAGAACTTAAAAAAGTAATAAAAACAAAAATTTTACTAAACGTTGCTTTCGATTTCATAAACAGCAACGTAGTTTAGGAAAAACAACCCTGTCAAGAAAAAATTTTTACATTTTACGAAATATTAACAAAGTCATGGCGGGATGGACGGGACTCGAACCCGCGACCTCCTGCGTGACAGGCAGGCGCTCTAACCAACTGAGCTACCACCCCCCGACAAGGCCTCGTACCGTATCGGGCGCCCAGCGCTTGTCAAGACGTTATTTAAAACGGAAAAACTGATGATTCAAAAGGTTTCATCGGGCTATGATTTTTAACACAACCCGCATTCAAGAATCCACGATTGCCCTGAAGAAATCGCTTGGTCGGCATTTTCTTTCCACCTGGTTTCTGGATGAGATCGATGACCAGTGCTTCACGGGAACCACAGGCAACACATAGATTCTCCTTATCTAAAAAGATCATTCCTGAGCTATATGCCGTCTGGGAAACGGTGCGCGTACTTTCGATTTTGTAACATTCATTTCCGACCTCGATGATACATCCGAGATGTGGCGACAAGGCACGAATACGGTTCAACAACACTTTGGCCGGTTGCGTGAAATCCAAGAAACGATCCTCCTTCTCAAGTTTCCGGCAGTACGTTATTTTTGATGGATCTTGAGCCTGGCGCGACAATGTCCCGCGGCAAAGCGATAAAAATTGATCTCGGACGATATCTCGCGCTGCTAAAGAAAGTTTTTGTGTCAAACTCTCAGCATTGTCTTCCGGTGAAATCGCTACCGGTTGTGTTGCAAAGACATCTCCCGCATCCATGCCTTGTGCCACTTCCATCAAAGAAATCCCCGTCTCGGTTATTCCTGAAGCCAGCGCAGCCTCGATCGGTGCGGCTCCACGAAAGCGTGGTAGCAATGAGGCATGGAGGTTGTAAATGCCCGAGGGTACCGCTTCTCGGATATTTTTCCTTAAAATATAACCGTAGGCCATCACCAAAATAATATCACATTGCCGGTTTTGGATCCATGCGACCGTCTCGTCAGAAGGTTTATCGGGACGACCCAATGGAATGGCATTTTCAAGTGCCCAGGCGGAAATCGGATTTGGCAAAAGATGTTGTCCTCGCCCTGACCGCCGATCGGGTTGCGAAATTATTCCTACCAGTGAAATCTCAGGCATTTTTTTCGATAGAAGCTCCAACATCGGGAGCGCAATGGGGTGCGACCCCATGAAGACAACGCGGTACGGCGACATATGTGGTCAAAGTGTCGCTTTTCGATCCTTATGCGACAAGTCTTTTTGTAAAAGAAACCACAAAACTTTCTTTTTTATGGAAAATCATTGCTGGCGCGTCGATTGTTTGCTAGGGAGAGGTATATGAGTTGGGTTGACGGTGTCTCTTGTGCCAGTGGGGTTATTGTGTCATCCTTTGGAGTAACCGCCGCACTTTTGGGTGTTGCATATCACTATTACAAAATGTGCCAATCCCGTACGCTTATTCATAAGCTTCAGGAAGTCGTTGAAGCACGCGGGATTTTTATGAATGTCACATCTCATGAGCTTCGTAATCCGATGACGACGATCTACGCTTCAATGGACTTACTTCAGCACTACGAACAACGTCTCGATGTTACTGAGCGACAAGAAATTTTCGAAAATATCCGAAAAAGTATCCTTCGAATGACACGCATGATGGACCGCATCGTCCTCGTTGGCCGATTGCAACATCAACAAATCACCTATCATCCACAGTCAACAGACATCTTGGCGCTTTGTTCTTCGATCATCGAGGGACTCGCCGATAAAGATGCAAAACAGCGTATTCAGGTGGTTTGCGAAAAAGAGCAGCCGCCTATAATTGCAGTCGATCCGTCCCTTGTGGAATATATTTTAGGTAATCTCTTGGGGAACGCCCTGAAATACTCCAAAGAGGATGTCATTTTAGCCATTAAAACGGAAAATAACACGGTTCAGTTTGATATTCTTGATCGCGGGATCGGCATTCCTCGCGAAGAGGTCCCTAAATTGACACAGCTTTTTGGGCGCTGCTCTAATACCTACCACTGTCAAGGAATTGGTATCGGCATGTATCTCGCCGTTCGTTGCGTTGCGCTCCATCAGGGTACGTTATTGGTCGCAACAGAGCTTGGGAAGGGTACCCATTTTCGGCTCATATTACCGCTTATGGAAGATATCGATGAAACAATTGCTGCTCATTGAGCCGGATTTTTCCGTCGCCCGGGTTCTCAAACAGTTGCTGCGATTTTTAGGATTTCAGGTAACGGTCGCCGCTAATGTTTCTGCAGTCCTGTTGAATATGCATTTCGATTTTGTAATTTGTGATCTTGATTCTCAAAATTGTTTGAGTGATCAAGACGTACTTCGTCACCTTCATCAATTATATATTCCTGTTCTGATCCTGCTTACGGCGTCTACCGATCCAATAAAACTCACTCAGGCGGAATCCCTCGGCGCGGCTTGTATTTTAAGAAAGCCCGTCAGTCAAGAGGTGCTACACGCAGCACTTTTAGCATCTGAGCAACTTATTCAAAACGGCGCCCGACCGGATATAAGCCGGATTCTGTAAGTGTTACGAAAAAACACTCGGAATTCATTTCTCTCAGGGCAACGCCCCGCTCCTCTTGGAGTGCGACCAACCCGGAACCATTGAGCGAGTCACTCGGCTCCATATTTGGCCTTGCACCGGACAGGGTTTTCAGTGCGAATCGCATTACTACGACTCCGGTGAGCTCTTACCTCGCCTTTTCACCCTTACCTTGCGGCGGTATTCTTTCTGTTGCACTTTCCGTCACAGCCCTTTACAAACTGTGCCCGCGCTTTCACACGGTGTCCTACTCTGCGGTGTCCGGACTTTCCTGTAAGTAACCACATGTTCTTGTAGCCTCACCGAATTCCCTCCGCATCGAGCGCCTCCCATCAGGGAAAAATGAAACATTTAGAATACAAGCTTTTTCATTTTAAACCACATGTCTTTTGGTCCTTTAATCCTTGAAAGATTTCCTGAGCGTATATGATAACAGTCGATGTGCACATGTTCAACCTCCTCGTCCTCACCGTCCTGCTAACATTATGCATTTCAGCAACAGCTTCTGTTCTAGAGGCTATCCTTCTGAGTGCCAACGATATTGAGCTCGAAGACCTTCGTGTGCATCACCGCCACACCGCCAACTACATCGAAAAGTGCAAAAAAAACATCAACGAGACGTCTGCGGCGATTCTTGTACTCAATACGATTGCAAGTACATTTGGTCCCATTGTCGCCGGTGGAATTGTTGCTAAAAACTTTAGCGAAGGCAGCCTGGTTTATTTCTCTGCCCTTATGACCGTTTGTCTCTTAGTTTTTTCGGAAATTCTACCTAAAAACCTCGGGCTTGTCTATCGCCAGAAGCTCTACGTACCGGCGGCATTTTTACTACGCATTGTCGTTTGGACCATGTACCCATTTTCCAAGGCTTGTAGCCTGATTCTAAACCTCGTGATCGGTAAGAAACGTCTCAATGAGGCGCGTTATTCTGAGCGCGATATTGTCCTGCTAGCCCAAAAAAGTGTCCGTGACGGAACGCTTACCAACCAAGAGCGGAAGATGATCGAAAATACGCTTAAAATGGACAATACCATTATTGCGGAAATCATGACGCCGCTCGATCACCTCAGCGCCTATAGCAAAAACGCGACTGCCCGTGATGTTTTCTTAGCCAATAACGAGAATATTCCTTCTGGGCGCATCCCGGTTTACGCTAATAATCCCGAGAATTTAGTTGGCATTGTCCATCGACGGAAAATTCTTCACGCCTTTGCAACCAACGGCGCCAATACGCAACTCGGCCGCCTCATGGAAAAACCCAAGGCGCTCCCAGATAACATGTTTGTCAACAACGCACTCGATGCCCTTCTTAAGAGTCTTACGCAGCTCGCATTCGTCAAAAAGGACGATAAAGTCATTGGCGTTCTGACGCTCGATGATATTTTCGAACACATTATTGGTGTTGAGATCGCGGAAAATGACGATATTGCTATTAAAGAAGGTATTCAAAATATCGCCAAACGGAAGGTCCGTTTTAAACAAGATGCGACATGAAATGGCGCCTGTGGTTTCGTGGTTTCTTGCAAAAACATCAGAGGAATCTCGAAAGGAGTTGGTCCTCAAACACTGAGAATGCTGCAGTTAGCCCCGAGGAAGAGGTTGTCGATTTCGCCTCCGAACTGCGCAAACTAGAGGAACTCGCTCGGGGAAAACGCCCCATACGGTCAACGCCAGAATTAGTGGTCAATCACGAGGAGAAACCTCTAAATACTGGCAATACTGTGCATAAAAAAACTCTCAGAGACATCTCTTCGACGGAAAGCTATAAACCTCGATTGCGGCAATCATCGTCGCCTCAAAAAATCACGTTGAAGCTCGAAAAAAAGGCACATATTGTCCGTCAGCTTTCCACTTTGCTAGGCGCGGGAATGGATCTTCGTTCTTCGTTAACATTACTTGTCGAACAGGAAAATGGCCATGCACGCGTATTTTTGGAAAATATCTTGGCGCACATCGAGGGCGGTAGTCAGCTGTCGGAAGCCATCGCTCACTCCGGTGTTAATTTTGATGCATCCGAAATCGCAATAATTCGCGCCGGTGAAGCCAGGGGACAACAAAGTGAAACACTCGCCAAAATGGCAGATCTGGCAGAACGGAAAGTTTTTTTAAAGAAAAAAGTTCTGTCAGCGCTCTTTTACCCCGCAACGGTGTTATTAGTTTCAAGTGCAATTATCTTACTGCTAACGACTTTTGTGATTCCGAAATTCGAAACGGTTATCGTAGACCAGGTTGGCCCCGAGGCGATTCCGGTATTAACTGCCTGGATTCTCGCCGGTAGCCGCTTTATTACCAATCACCTATTGATCGTCATTGTAGCAATTGCGGTAGGAATGCTTGCCGTCGTGGCTATGCGGAAAAACACGACCCTTCAACGGATACTCTATGACCTTCTGCGCCATCTCCCTATTTTTGGACGTTGCCTCCAAAAGTGGTATATCGTGTTGTTTGCCCGTGTATTTGGGGACTTACTGCTCTGTGGATGCTCGGTCGTTGAATCGTTAAAAATGGCACGTGCCAGTGTCAGCGATACGGCGATGCAACACCAGCTTTCATTGGCGATTCGCGATGTACAACAGGGAATTTCATTAGCGGAAGCATTACACCGGCGACACGTTTTACCGGAAGTCGCAGAAGGGCTAATTAAAGTTGGTGAAGAGTCCGGAAACCTCGGTGAAATGATGCAAAAGATCGCCACGACCTACGAGGCAGAGCTCAATGAACTCATGACACGGGCAACGGTCCTAATCGAGCCACTACTCATTGTCATGCTCGCGTTTTTCATCGGGACCATCGTTATTGGATTATTTTTGCCGCTGGTTTCTCTGATTCAAAATATCGCTGCCTGATTTAAAAAATTTTCCGATCCAGTGAACGGTAATGGATGGCCTCTAGAAGATGCTCTTCGCGGATCGTTTCGGCAGCCTCAAGATCGGCAATCGTACGTGCGACTTTAAGAATACGGTCATGCGCACGCGCAGAAAGACCCAGACGTTCAATCGCCGAAGTAAGAAGCTGATCGCCCGCATGATCAAGTTCACAAAATTGCTGAAGGGCCGCGGTATTGAGTTTAGCATTCGTTGACATCGTAGCAGGGTTACGGGCACATTGACGTTCCCGAGCGCGCACAATACGTTCCCGGATAGTTACAGAAAGTTCCCCCAAATTTTTGTCGCGAAACTCCTCTGTCGAAACCGGCCGAACTTCGGTGTGGATATCGATACGATCAAGCAGTGGTCCGCTGATTCGCGAACGGTAACGCTGAATCTGATGCGGTGAACAGATGCATTCACGTTTGGGATCACCTAAAAAACCACACGGACAGGGATTCATCGCCGCGATGAGCATTAACGAACATGGGAATTCAACTTTGGCCATGTTACGGGAAATTGAAACAAACCCGTCTTCTAGAGGTTGACGCAAGACTTCTAAAGTGGCACGTTGAAATTCAGGAAGTTCATCCAAAAATAAGACACCATTATGGGCCAATGAAACTTCCCCGGGCGTGGGATATTTTCCTCCCCCTAAAAGACCAATATCGCTGATTGTGTGGTGCGGTGCGCGAAATGGTCGCTTGATATCTTTCGGCGAATGAACGTGTCCGCAGGTCGAATAAACAGCGAGAATTTCTAAAAATTCTTCTACTGTTGGCGGCGGCATGATCGTTGGAATACGGCGCGCGATCATTGATTTTCCCGATCCTGGCGTTCCAACCATTAGGAGATTATGTCCTCCCGCGACAGCCACTTCGACGGCTCGTTTTAGGGCCTGTTGTCCTTTCACTTCGGAGAAGTCCACATCAAACGACACCGACTCCGGAATCCAGTGGGTTTTCACCTGGGGTAGTTCTTCCTCACGCGATAAAAATCGAACAACCTCTGGAAGATTATGGGCACCATAAATCTCTAAATTATTTACAAAGGCCGCGGTTTCTGCAGAGGCAAGGGGTAAAATGAGCTTCTTATGGTATTTCCGTGCCTGCATTGCAAGAGCAATACTCCCTGGAATCGGTAAAATCTCGCCCGACAGGCTGAGCTCACCCGCAATAATGTAGTCTTCTAAGTGATGTAAAAGTGCCTGTCCCGTACTTCTCAAAACGCCAAGCGCGATAGGTAGGTCGTAGAGCGCCCCCTCTTTCCGCAGATTCCCCGGGGACAAATTGACAACTGTTCGCGTTTTCGGCATCGAAAATCCACTACTTTGGAGCGCCGAATGAACCCGTTCTTGAGACTCTCTAACCGCCGCATCCGGCAAACCAACTGTCAAAAATTTGGGATCGCCTGGAAGGTTGGTATTGACCTCAACAACAATCGGAATGCTTTCAATTCCCATTAATGCTCCCGAATGAACCCGCGATAACATGGCTCGTGCCTCTTATTTTATCAAAATTTTGTCAAGAAAATAATTGCTCGAATTTTCGTAAATTGTCTTTGCAAAATCGTGAAAAAATTTTCATTGTGACCATCCAATGAGATTGGGCGCTAAGTTAAAGAATTCGGCGAGCCGGGCGTTAGGATTTTTGTCGCACGATATTGGAATCGATCTCGGAACGGCCAATACGTTGGTTTTTTCTAAAGACCGCGGAATTATTATGAATGAACCGAGCGTCGTCGCCATTTATGCCAACTCCAAAAAGGTCCGCGCGGTAGGCTTGGAAGCGAAAAAAATGCTCGGTCGCACCCCTGCCAATATCATTGCTGTTCGCCCTATGAAGGATGGTGTGATCGCCGATTTTGAAATTACCGAGGACATGTTGCGGTATTTTATCAACAAAGCTTCACGTCCTATGAATTTTATCCCGCCACGGGTCGTCATTGCGGTTCCGTCCGGCATTACCGAAGTCGAGCGCCGAGCTGTCCGGGAGTCTGCAATCCACGCGGGGGCGCGCGATGTCTTGCTGTTGCAAGAGCCCATGGCTGCTGCGATTGGCGTAGGCCTCCCCATTGATGAACCAACGGCCAGTATGATTGTCGATATTGGAGGGGGTACCACTGAGGTAGCGATTTTATCCCTTAATGGTGTGGTTTTCTCGCAGAGTATTCGGATTGGCGGCGATGCGATCGATCAGTCGATCATTGCTTACGTCAAAAAAATGTACAACCTCATTATTGGCGAGCGGACGGCGGAAGAGATCAAGATCCGTATCGGCTCGGCAGCACCTCTCGATAATGAATTAGAACTTACCGTCAAAGGACGCGACGCGATTATTGGACTTCCCCGAACCATCAAAATTACATCAACCGAGGTCCGAGAAGCTCTACGTGAAGCAGTCTCAGGGATTGTCGAGGTCATCAAAATCGCCCTCGAAAAGTGCCCACCAGAGTTATCGTCTGATCTCGTCGATCGTGGTGTCGTCCTTGCCGGTGGTGGATCAATGATTCGCAAGCTCGATCGAGCCATTAGTGAAGCGACTGGGCTTCCAGCCATTGTTGCTGATAATCCGCTTTACGCCGTCGCTAATGGAACGGGTATGGTTCTCCAAGACCTCGGCGCGCTCCTTGCAGATGATTAATCATGGTGCCTTTCCGATGGTTTGGATGGTTGTTTCTGATCATCGCCGCCCTTGTTTGTTGGGTTAAGTCATTTTCGCCACGCATATTTTTACAATCAACAACACTCCCTTTCTATGAATTAGTAGACAGTACTCATCGAAAGCTTGATGCCTTACGTTTCAAAGCGTGTTCTCAAAATGAACTTGTTGCCCTTTGTACACAATTATGGAACGAAAATACGGAGCTCCATCGGCAACATCACGAGGATCAGCATCGATTAGAGCGCATCCAACAACTGGAACAATTAATGCATCTGGGTGATCAATTGAAATTAAAAAAATGTTACGCACGTGTCATTAAGCGCGAAGTCTCCGCGTGGTGGGACCAATTTATTATTAATAAAGGCTCTGCGGACAGCATTGGCGAAAATGATCTCGTGGTCGCTGCCATTTCCCCAAACAGTTCTAATACGCCCCCTGAGATTAGTGTCATTGGCAAAATTGCTTCTGTTCAAGAGCACCACGCAACTGTTATTTTAACAACAAGTCCCAAATTTCATCTCGCGGTTACGTTAGAATCTGCGCCAAACCCTACCCCTATGATTTTTCATGGCGGTCAGTCTTCGTCTCTCAAAAATTCTATGGAGCGCCGCGGACGTGTCACAAATATACCAACATCGCTAAAAACTCTCAAACCCGGAACGACCGTTCTTCCCATTTCTTTACAAAAAGGAGTCGCTTCGCTGGCGTTAGGAACAGTCCTCTCTCTTGAGCCCCAAGGAGATGGATTTTTCTTGCAGGCTACAGTTGCATTGCCTTCAATGAGCAACATTTGCGAGGTCGCCGTCATTCAAACACATGATCTCTAGCTCCATTCCCTATGCTGCCAAAGTCACCGCTGTTCAACGGTTAGTCGTTATTCTCCTTCTTGAGCTTTTATTGAACCATTTCTTTTATCCAATACGTCTATCGCTCACCATTTTCCCCGTCGCACTCTTTCTTTTCTTAAGAAAATATTGTTCCTTCCTAGAAGGTTTACTACTGCTTATTTGCATATTGAGCGTCTACGAACCCATTCTAAATAGCGGTGCTTTTTTTTGCATTTCTACAGCAACTGCTTTCTACATTGGTAATCTTTTTGACTTCGATAAAGTCGCCGCGCTCGCACTTTGGAGCACGCAAAACTTTTTCTATCTCTGCTTTAATCGGGACTTTATCCTCTCCGTATTGATCGCCAATGGACTCTTGCACATAGTCATCATTGTATGCTTCAACCTCAATGCTTTGCCCAAAAAAGATTTTGGAAAAGAAACAATTTTTCTCTAAAAACACTCACACACAACAGTAGCTCACCGGAATGCTTGTGTCCTCGGGATCGATCACGGTAATGTTGTAGCGCTGGAGCATTGCGGGGCCAAATAATGAGGTCAGGAGCCGCGAATCATTACAATCCCGGCTAAGATGCGCCAAAAAAATTTTTTGCCATGAGGGATTTTCTGTACGCGCGACGAGATCGAAAGCCGATTCATTCGATAAATGTCCAAAGCGGCTCCGGATTCTTGCCTTGATCGCAAATGGACGCTTGATATCATTTTCGAGCATTCCGTTGTCGTAGTTCGCTTCCAACACCAAGATATCGGAATGCGCGACGTGCTCGCGGACTTTTTGCGGAATATACCCCAAATCTGTCATCCAACACAGGCTCTTTCCTCCGTCACGACTGCGAAAGATGTACCCAACGGGATCAGCGGCGTCATGGGGGATGGAAAATGTCTCGACCTCAAACTCGCCATACGTTAGTACGGTACCGGTTTGAAAATAATCCCATTGGAACGCACGCTCGAGCTTGCGTTCAATTGCTTCCGCAGTTGGCCGATTGGCAAAATGGCGGATATGACCATATTTATGGAGCCCCCTCAAACCCTGCGAATGATCGGCATGCTCATGTGTAATAAAAACCGCGCCAATATCATCGATCGTGATGCCAAAATTTGGAAGGCGTAGAACGATTTGTCGTCCTGTCAACCCGGCATCGATCAAAAAATTCCCCGTTGTTGACCGCACCAACAAACAGTTTCCGTGGCTACTGCTTCCTAAAAAATGGCAGCTCGTGATCACAGTCTTAACCTAACTACCGACTTTTGACAAATCAATGCTTTTCGATCACCTCTTGGTAACGTTGCGCCACCCGGTTCCAGTCAACGATATCCCAATACGCCTCGAAATACTTGAGTTTCTGATTCTTGTACTTGAGGTAATACGCATGCTCCCAAAGATCGAGTGTAAGGATCGGTATTCCGGCTTTGGAAGTTCCTTTAAACTGCGGCATTTGCGGATGATCATGATTGAGTGTGGTCATCATCACAAGCTCTTTGTCGAGAGAAACACAAAGCCATGCCCAACCGCTTCCGAGGTGCTGAGCCGCAATATGTTCGAACTCCTTTTTAAAATTCTCGAGCGACTGAAATGATTGCTTTAGTGCCGCTTCGAGGGCTGACGATATCGTAACTTTCGATTGATAAGGCCTCAAAATATCCCAAAAGAAGCAGTGGTTGGCATGTCCCCCGGCATTAAACTGGATCGCATCTCGATAGGGCGGCGGAATTTTAGAAAAATCCATCGTCGCAATGAACTCATCGATATCCTTGGGCGCCGGATAGTGGATCTGCTGCAGCAAATCGTTAAGCTTTTGAATATACCCTGCGTGATGCTTAGTGTAATGCAACTCGAGCATCTCCGCCGTTAGAACGGGCTCGAGCGCATCGTAGGCAAATTTCAAATCCGGCAACTGATACATGGATTTTTTCTACCCAACAAAACCGAGGCGTCAAAGATTTATCCCGAAAAATTTATTTTTTTAATTTTTTCAGCAACTCGGAGCGCACTTTCGCCGACAATTGGTCGAGCGCGTTTTGATCGAGATTTCCCCGCGTGACCACTCCCTGTAACGCCTTTTGCGCCAACATTTTGGCATCTTCCAGCTCCTGTACCTCTAAGTGATGGACATCAACGGCTTCCTCGACGACAAGTACCGCGGCATCGTTTTCGAGATGAAGGATCCCCGAAGAGGTCGCAATGATCTCCGTATGACCATCCGCGAACTGAAGGCGGGCACTTCCTGTTTCTAATAACGTCATCAGCGGGCGATGCCCAGGCAAAATCTCAATCTCGCCCATTGTCGTATCGACAGCAAGCGACGCGACTTCTTTCGCGGTAATCGTCCGCGCGGGGGTTACGACTTCGATCTGTAGCGACACCGTTTAGGCCTCCGCGCTCAGGACCTCGTCAATAGAGCCCTTCATATAAAAATTATTCTCAGGAATGTGATCGAGTTCACCATTCAAAATCATCTCGAAACCACTTACCGTTTCCTGCGCCGAAACATATTTTCCTTCGCGCCCTGTAAATGCCTCCGCGGTCCGGAATGGCTGCGATAGAAATTTCTGAATTTTACGCGCGCGGCCAACGGTAAGCTTGTCCTCCTCAGAAAGCTCATCCATACCGAGAATGGCAATAATATCCTGGAGTTCTTTGTATTTTTGTAAAATTGACTGCACCTGCCGTGCAACATCGAAGTGTTTCTGGCCGACAACTTTTGGATCGAGTGCCTTCGAAGTTGAGGCTAACGGATCGACTGCCGGGAACAATGCCAATGCAGCAATCTTGCGGTCGAGTACGAGCGTCGAATCGAGGTGCGCAAAGGTATTTGCGGGCGCCGGATCCGTTAAGTCATCAGCCGGCACATACACCGCTTGAAATGAAGTAATCGAGCCATTTTTAGTCGAGGTAATGCGCTCTTGGAGCTGTCCCATCTCCTGGCTAAGCGTTGGCTGGTAACCTACTGCGGACGGCGAACGCCCTAATAGTGCCGAAACTTCAGAACCTGCTTGTGAAAACCGGAAGATATTATCGATAAACAGCAATACATCCTGATGCCGCTCATCACGGAAAAATTCGGCAATTGTCAGTCCGGTGAGACCAATCCGCATACGCGCCCCCGGGGGCTCATTCATCTGACCAAAAACGAGGGTCACCTTCGACTTCGCAGGATCCTCTTCGTTGATGACACCCGAGGCTGACATTTCGTGAAAAAGATCATTCCCTTCGCGTGAACGCTCACCAACACCAGCAAATACCGAAAAACCACCGTGACCCGTCGCGATATTGTTAATGAGCTCTGTGATGATAACCGTCTTGCCAACACCTGCTCCTCCAAATGCCCCAATCTTGCCGCCTTTGACGAAGGGACAAATCAAATCAATGACCTTAATCCCAGTCTCCAAGATCTCCGATGAAATATCCTGGTCTAAGAGGCTTGGCGCCGGACGGTGAATCGGTAGACGCTTTTCATAAATCACCTCTCCTCGCTCGTCAATCGGATCTCCCGTGACGTTTAAAATCCGTCCCAAGACGCCGTCCCCAACGGGTACCGAGATTGAATGCCCCGTATCGATGACGGCTGTCCCCCGACGGAGTCCATCAGTTGCCGACATTGCGACAGTCCGCACGACGCCTTCACCGAGGTGTTGCTGGACCTCTAAGACGAGTTTTTCTCCTGAGTCGCGCACAACCTCAAGCGCATTATAAATGCCCGGAATCTGCGTATCGGGAAACTTTACATCAACGACCGCACCTAAAATTTGGATAATTTTTCCTGAATTGTTTTCCATTATGACTCACGTTCGCCCGACGCCACCGCGAGTTCGATAATCTCATTCGTAATCGCGTATTGTCGAGCTTTGTTATACTCCAATCGCAGCTCTTGTCCCAGGGCCTCAGCGTTATCCGTCGCGCTCTTCATCGCCACCATGCGCGCGCTATGTTCCGAAGCCTTTGCCTCAAGCAATACTTGATGGAGGTTATACTTTAAAAAGATACTAGCGATGTGATCGACGATCTCTCGAACACTGGGTTCAAAAATGAGGGGCCGGGGATCAAATGAAGGCGCTTCAAAATCTAACTGGGCTGCCGCTAACATTCCTGAAAATTCCTCATAAAAGTTGCTCATTGGAAGTATTTTTTGCAGCACTGGAACGTATTTGAGTGTATTGACAAATCGCTGATACAATACCTCCACGGTATCGATTTCGCCGGCCAAGAACTTTTGGCTAACAAACTCCCCAATTCCCTGCACTTCGTGATATTGGACCTTATCGTTAACAGAAAAACTCGCAATGAGGTCATAACCACTACGACTTAGGAACTGCATTGCCTTCTTCCCAATGGAAATGTAGCTGCACTTGCCTTCAGAATCTTCCCCTTTTAAGAGCTGCCGAAAGAGATTATTATTCAATACACCACAAAGACCACGATCCGTACCCACAACGATCACGCAACGATGTTGCACGGGCGTACGATCAACAAAAAAAGGGTGAATATTTTTATCGACCTTTTTCTTTGGTAGGCGCGCGATGACCTCTGCGAGGCTCAATAAATAAGGACGGCCACCGATCGCAAAATCTTGGGAACGCTTCATCTTCGACGCCGCAACGAGCTGCATCGCAAGCGTGATCTTCGCAACGCTATCTACCGCGCGAATCCGCCCCTTGATCTCCTTGACGCCTTTCATCCGCCATCGAAAGTGTAAAAAATTAAGCCCGAGGCGTCAACTCCGATTGTTTCAATTTTTCGATTGCACGCCTTGGACCAGTGAGGATCAAAATGTCGTCTTTTTCGAGTACGAGCGAAGGCTTTGGCATTGTAATTTTTTCTCCCATACGCTGGATCCCCGCGATGTTGACACCATACTGACTGCGAATACCCGTCGCGGCAATCGCCTTCCCTAAAAATGGGCTCGTCGGAGTGATGCAGTAATTATCGATCGCGAACTCAACACGATTAGCTGAAACAACACTGTCGGCCGCTTCTTCATTAAAGAAATCGATCGCAGATTGGATCTGGGACTCCTCCCCCATCAACAACAACTGATCATCCGGGAAAAGAATCGCATCGGGAGACGGCGAATAACAGGTATATCCGCTGCGCGAAACCGCGACAATCGTTGTCCCCGTATTTTCTCTTAATTGAAGGCTCGAAATCTTATGGCCCACTGCGATACTATTTTTCGGGAGGCGGTAATTTTTGATCTGCGCCGTCCATGGATATTTTTCACGTGCACGCTGCATAATCGCATCACGATACTCGTCATCCTTTTCCTGTACTTCAGCGATAAAGGTTTCACGGAAAGACTTTTCAAACCGGCTATTGGACTTAAGAAGTTCACGCCATCCAAATGCTGCCTGGCCAATTGAACAGAGTGCGAAAACAGTTAACGGGTATCCTGTCGGTAGATAAGCTGATGAAACGGAAACAAAAATAATCCCAATAAAAAGTAGAACAATCGACAAAACGACGTGCCGGATGACGCCAATGCTACGGCTATTTTCCTGTTGTTGTGCCTGCTGCTCTGAGTGAAAAATGTGATTAAGGACAATATTGATAATCTCGTTGATATTTTTGACGACACCAGCGAAAATCGGCATAATGATGAACGCGGCACAAATCCAAATCACCGCCATAGCAATCATCTCATGCTGCGCGATGAACGGCCACGATTTATTTTCGACGCCTTGGGAGAAAAATCCCGCCAAAATCATCAATCCTACGAGCATTAAAAAGTACCAAACAAGGCTCAAAATATACTCTTTCGCCTCGTGTAAAAAGGTCATTTTTTCGACCTCTAGTTTTGCTGCCTGCTGAAAACGACGGTAAAACTGATCAAAATTAACGAGCGATTTCGGTATACACCGGCCAATGACACCGTAGAGCGGCTCGATGTACTTTCTGAGCAATGAACTCAATACAATCGTACAAAGCGAAAGCCCAACAGCGATCGACATTAACGCCGGATCGGTTACCCCTAATGAAGCACCAAGTCCCGCAATAACAAAGCTAAACTCCCCCTTTTGCGATTTGTAAACCGAGGTATAAAACGATACCTTTGAATCTTCTCCCGCCAAATAAAGCCCGAACCAACAAACAAAAATCTGAGCAATCGTCGCGACCACCGAAATTACCAGAATTGCAACCCAGTGTTGCGCAATCTGCACCGGATCAATGGCCATCCCAATCGTAACGAAAAAGATCGCACAAAACATATTGCGCAACGGCTCTGTGATGGCATCAATTTTATGCGCAAACGCCGTCTGCGACAGAACCGATCCCGCTAAAAATGCCCCCAACTCCGTCGAAAAATGCACCTCATTAGCGAGCTCTCCAATTCCTAATGCAAACCCAATGGGGATCAAAACCAACAAATCCGGCGAGGTAATTTTGCTCAACCAGGCCGAAATACGGGCACCACAAAAACGGCCAAGAACAAAGACCATGACAACAAAAACACCCAACAAGAATGTAACCTGCTCAACTGCTTTCCATTCGAAATGGCCCTTCATCGAGATACCGGAAAGGATAACGAGTAGCAAAATCGCAACAAAGTCCTCGAGAACTAAAATTCCAATGGCTAACTGGGCATAGTGCGTATCGAGTGCCTTTTCTTCTTTGAGCACCGGGATCGTCATCATCGTCGAACTGATCGCCATGAGTGCCCCGAGAAATAACCCGTTAACGCCTTGCCATCCAAGACATCGCGCCGACAAAATTCCAACAAACATCATGATGACTGTTTGGAATAAAACGGCTAAAAACGAAGGCCCCATCGTCCGCCGCAGCTTGTCGAGGTCAAACTCCAAGCCGATATAGAACATCAGGAAAATGACGCCAAGATCGCCAAACTGCTGCAATACCTCGTAGTTCTGGATGTACGGTGCGAGCGCAAAATGAGGTCCGATAATAAACCCACTTAAGATGTACCCGAGCAAAAGCGGGAGCCGCAAAAAATGGAAAATCAAACCTGCAGTCCCAGCCGCTCCGATCAGGACCGCAAAGTCACGTATCAAACCGCCCTCTTCCATGATGTTAAGATTGTATCTTTTCTATCCCAAGGGTAAACAATAGAAAAGACAAGCTCTTTTGTTTTTTAATTTGGCATCAGCTGATAACCGTCCTTTTGATCGGTGATAGACCAACCTTTGGCGTTAATTTGCGCCCGCAATCGATCCGCCTCCGCGTACTGTTTCTGCGCCTTTGCACGCTTTCGCTCCTCTGCAAGTGCCGTAATTTCTAACGGAATCTCTTGGTCTCGTTCTTGCCGCTCCAACAGTGGTTCATAGAGACCCAAAATCCATAAAACTGTTAGCAATTCATTGATAAAATCAGCTTGAATGGTCGGATGCTGATTGAGAACGGAAAACAATTCTCCGAGGCATTTGGGCGTATTGAGATCCTGCTGAAGTGCTTCCATCGCTTTGTTGAAAAAACGCCATTCTGATACCGGCTGCTTTTCAATTGCTTCAGAAATTCCCATCGCTGTGATATGTGCACGGAGTTTTTTAAGTGCGCTTTGTGCGGCCTCGAGACTCGCCTGTGTAAAATTGAGCGTCTGGCGATAATGGGCGCTGATCAAGGCATACCGAACCGTTGCCGCATCGTAGCCTTTTCCCAAAAGGTCTTCAAGCGTGTAAATATTGCCCAAGCTTTTGGACATTTTCTGCCCCTCGATCAATAAATGCGCAGAGTGGAACCAATGGCGCACAAAGGGCACTTTTGTCGCGCACTCTGACTGCGCGACCTCGTTTTCATGGTGCGGGAAGCACAGGTCGATTCCTCCGCCATGAATATCGATCGTCGGTCCGAGGTATTTCTGGGCCATCGCACTGCACTCAATATGCCATCCCGGACGCCCGCGCCCCCAGGGGCTTTCCCAAAAAACGTCGCCATCTTCGGGTTTATAAGCCTTCCAAAGCGCAAAGTCGCAAACATGATCGCGCGAATACTCATCTGACTGATTACGCTGTCCGGCGCTGT
This sequence comes from Verrucomicrobiota bacterium, assembly GCA_021294815.2. Lineage (NCBI taxonomy): Bacteria > Pseudomonadati > Verrucomicrobiota > Verrucomicrobiota bacterium. The sequence continues at coordinate 815,134 of CP095464.1, read as the reverse complement.
TAGTTTCCTGCGATTCAAGTTGCGCTAAAGCGATCCCGGAAACCTTTCCATAGTCGGGGAAGCTGGCGATCCGAAAATATACGGAACCATCCCCCGTAGCGTAAGCATGTCCCTCATCGACAAGCCGCTGGATCATTGCAATCTGTTCCGCGATATGCTCTGTCGCCCTCGACTCCACATCGGGAGCCAAAATGTTTAATTTTTGGGAATCACGATGAAAACAGTCAATCCAGTGTTGCGTAAAATTGTTAAGCGAAATCCCTGCCTGTTGTGACCCGCTGATCGTCTTATCGTCCACATCCGTGATATTGCGCACGAACTTCACCTTGTATCCAGAGGTCAACAGCAGACGCTGTAGTACATCTTGAAGCAAAAAGGTACGGAAATTACCGATATGTGCTAAATTATACACCGTGGGACCGCAGCAATAGATACGCAGCACTTGGTCCGGTTGGCTCGGTTGAATTTCCTCTAAAGCATGCCGCCGCAAATTGTACAAAAAGACCACGCTTCGGGAGCTAGTTTTTCCCATAAAAAGCGCAATATTGTTTTAAATTTGTCCTTTTATGAAAATTTTACAAAATATCTCCGTGTCACAATACGCCAATCGAAAGAGTTTTTCGCTTTTAGAACTTACCGTTGTCATTGGAATTCTGGCAATTCTGATTTGTCTCGCGATCCCCAATCTACGTGCACTGACTGAACGCTCACAGCGCGCCACTGCAGCTGCCAATTTAAGGACAATTGCCCTCGCCCATATCAATTTTATTCGTGATCATGGCCACGCTATCCGCCCCTCTGATTTGTATGAATTGAGTGCCCAGGCCTCTGGTGACGGCGATGCTAACCTTGTCGCCGCACTTTTGGCAAAATACGGCTACATCAGCGATGTTTCGGTTTGGATGTGGGATTTCGATCCTTTGACGAAAAAAAATATGGTCGCAACCATGTATGATGCGTCCTCCGATCGTATCGTCGAAAAATTCCGAGGGAAGCAAAGTGGCGGGAATACACCCTTGAGCGTCGTCTGCTGCATCGCCAAAGATTCATTCCAAAGTGATGATGAATTACTGTCATCGAAAATCCCCTGTTGTTATAGCCGCGGTCTTTCTCCTCAAGGTCAATGGAACTCATCTTCTGATACCAATAGCGGTATTTGGGGCGATCGAGGTGGTCTTATCGCGTTTTTTGACGGCCACGTTGAATGGTTTCCAACAATTTCAGGACGTTTCCAGCAATATGGCACCAATCTTTCGACTGACAACTTAAATCAAGCCTTCCCCGAAGGCGCCTATTTTGTCAGCTGGCAAGGGAAAGAACTCTAAAGCTAAATTTTTAATTTAAGTTCACAATAACCAAAATTAATTTGCAGTTTTTTCTTAAAATTATAACATTCATCTATGATGCCGTTTGCAAATTATGAGGCCCCTCAGTATGCGTACCACAATGCTGCCGATGCGGATTTAGATCCTTTCTTACAAGTCGACACACAAGAAACACCGCCTATTCAACCTAATTTTGGACGTCAACATTACCCCAATAAAAGTGAAAATTGGCATGAAAAAACCACAACTTTACCCCAACAAAATCGATTTTGGAGTCGCTTAAGGAATCGTTGGTATAGCGGAAGGGAAACTACTGCGGCAGAAAACCTTGCTGCCGAAAATGGAAGTCAAAACAGAGGCACTCAGAATTATTTTAAGGACGCCCAATATCCCCAGTCAAATCGCGCGTTCATGCAATCCGAAACCACCAAAAGTTCGCAAGTTGCAAAACCTTCAGGATTCTGGAATCGCTTCAGAAACAACACAAAACCTCCACAAAACAAAATTTCAGACACGCCGTTTACGTCCAATGAACCAAACAATCCCTTATCTGTCCCGGAGCATAACAACCTTCAAGCAGCCGCCCCCTCTCTAGAGGTCTCGACCGAGCAATCTCCAAATCTCTGGAACCGCTTTAAAAACGGTATAACTTCTCGATACTATAGGACCAGTACACCAGATATTTCCGATCGACACCGTGATTCCGTAGCGGATGTAACTCAAAACAGTTCTCAATTATCCACTCCTCAAAAAGTACAATCAAAGGGATTTTTCGGCCTTTGGAATCGCCATAAAAGTAGGGAACCACATGCACGCGACGAAGCTTCCGATACGTCCGTTGCCACAAACCCACAAAGAACCTCTATACCAAACTCTACTCAGAGTAATTCGCAGCTCACAGGCATCACCTGGCGTTTATCCAAGGATGGCACACTCACACCGATCAATGGTGCCCATAATACACACTCCGTAGTTCTTCAATCCGATAATCCTGCATCAAACCTTGGCCAAAACAGCCTTCATAAACAATCTTTTTCCGAGGTAAATAACCCTACCGATTTCTATTTCGACGCCAAAAATCCTGCTGACGCCAGTAAAAATCTTTTCTTACAGGTCAGTGATTATGTCGACCAAATGGATTTTCGCCACGGTCTCCAAATGGGCGAATTAGATAAGCTCGAAGGACTTCTTGAACAAGCCGCCTCTTCTGCAAAGACATTATATCCGTCGCTTTCTTTTTTCAGAAAAGATTTTCAAACATATCACGGCCAACAATTTGCAGGTCCCTACTGGATGTCATGCAACCTCGCCATTCGCACCGTTCAATCCATGAAGCGTGACCTCGGAATGATTAATAAAAGTCTCTCACGAATCACTCGAAATGGCATTTTCAACTACAATCCCAATACTGATCGGAGTAATAAAGAGATCAAAAAGGCAAGGAAAGCAGTTTGCAAAAGTATTCGAAGGGGTTTAAAGGACTACAACTACTCCAAGCAAGAAAATGGGACTTTTGCCGTCCAAGACGTTCGTAAATTTATCATTAAGCAAATACTACAGTTTGCGCTGCTACATTTAACAAGTGACAAAACCTTTTACGAACAGATGATTATAAATAACCCTGTACAGCTCGTGCAATGGATGGTATCAGTCCTTCAGCAAGGGATACTGCTACATAAAGGGCACATTTTAGGAAACTTCTCTTGGCATATGCATGGTATCTTAATGCAGGCTTATGGCGTAGGAAATAATGAGCCATTTACAGGTTCTAGCAAGCCAATATATAGTCAGTGGTCTGCTCCAGACGCAATAGACGCTGCGGCCTTTGGCCCTTATGTTACCTGGAGGCAGGGTACCGCATGGGGAAATGAGCTCGATCCTCGGTTACTATTGATGAAATTTGCGTCACTATCTCCTAGTTTCCCTCAAGAAAAGGGTTTTTCAGAACTTACCATAAAACCTGAAGACCTTGATGTGATTGCTAATAATACGAAATATAATGATATTGAAGTAATCGCGGAAAATGTTCGAAAAGGTCTCATTTTGTGTATCACTCAAGTTCTTAATGCGTTTATCGATCAGGCACAAACGCAGGATGCATTGAGACATTATGAGCCCTGTTGCGTTCTAGTCGATGATGGTTGTTACGAACGATTTGCACAGAACTCGTCCCAATCTTTTTCAAAAAACGGCTTCAAGGAATCGATCCTCTATCGTGATTCACCTAATTTAATGCAACTTCGTTTGATCATTCCAGAATGTCTACAACAAGTCCTACGGCAAAAAATTGATGAGTTGAGATTTTCCACACCGGCATATTTTGACTATGCAGAAGTTTTACAAATCCTTGATCAACAGACAAAACCGATAAGTATTGCACGTCTTTTGCGCCCATCAACTCGAGAGATTGCTTTTTATCCAAAAGCAATGAAATCCCTTCCGGGAATCTACGACTATAACGCATTAATTGAAAAAAATACCGATAATAATATGGATCCAGATTCATTTGAGAGAAGTAAAAGATATGCTCAAGAAATATGGAACAAACTCTGGAATTGTATGATCACTCGAGACGCAAATGGTATAGGCAGTCTCCGCATTATTATGCCGGATCCGTCATTGGCAAAACTCTTTGGTTTCATTCGGAAACGCGACGATCTACAACCGAGCGCCACACCCGGAATTTGGGGACGCATTCGCGGAAGTTTTCAACGAGGCGATCGCACTCTAGACTTGCTCTAAAAATCTACAAGTTTTACCCTTGACGCCAAAAACCTGCTTCATCCAGGGCGAGTAATTGCTGGCGCTGAAGTTGGGTTTTAGCGTCTTGTTCACCCAAAATGCGGTGGACGTCGAAAACACTGATATAGAGCACGAAGCCCAGCAGAATTAACGCGAAAATGGACTGTATGGCACCTAGTGTATGTGCTGGAAATTTTCGCCGAAAAACAGCCTCTAAAAGCGCTAAAAGAATGATGCCGCCGTCGAGGATCGGAAGTGGAAGAATATTGAGAAAGGCGAGGTTGACATTGAGTAAAATTACAAACCAGAGCAACAATCGAAAATCCGTGACGGCAAAGGTGTGAAGTGTTTTTACAATTCCAGTGGGTCCCATGAGATTTTTGAAGTGTACGTCGGCTGATGGCGTCAGTAGACTTATCAACGTTTGAGCGGTCATTTGTATGCTGTCTGAAATTTGCGTCAACGGATGGATATGCATCTGAACTGTCGTTTCTTGGAGCTCGAATCCTAAAGATTCGTGGCCCACTTCCTTGTCAATGGTAGCCGTCGTCACTACAAAAGTATATTTCTGCTCGCCGATTTGTAGTTCCAAGCGTTGGCCTATACGGCTTTTAAAAAAATCGCAGTACGCTTTAAGCGTCTGAGGCGCGTCGGACGCCTGAACCGAAAGTGTTTCTCCTAAAAGTGTAAGGTCGCTGTCACCGGAATCCAGATCTTTAATCCATGACAAACATCGTAGCGTACAGGGTTGCTCACAAAGGTCTTTGGATGTCAGTGGCTCTGTGAACTCAGGGCAAAGTTCCAGTGTCCCCTCGAAATCCAACGCAAGGCGTAACATCGGCTTCTGATGCGGGACCTCCGCACACGGAATTGTAACGGAATACCGATCTCCTTCTTTTCGTTCAAACTCGCACAATACCTCTTCCTGCCCTCGTAATAGGTCTAGAAATAGTCGATAGGAAGTCACCGGAATACTGTCAATTGCTATCAACTGGTCCCCTCGTCGAATGCCCTTAGCTGCTGCAGGAGAATTGGCATACACGTGGCTCACACTTAACTTTTCCTCCGAAAGCAGCCCTGCGATCCGCGAGGTTTCACCCGTTCGGGCATTCTGTTCACAAATGACGGGATGAACCGTCACTTCCAAGGGTTGATTATCGCGGACAATTGAAAATTGCGCTATGGGCCCCTTAGCATCACGGTGTTTTCCCAGTGTGATTCCATAAAGCACATCGCTAAAATTTTTCGTTGCATGGCCGTCAATCGCAACGATACGGTCACCGATCTTGAGACCCGCGCGTTTTGCAGGTCCCGGGACTTTTTTCGCCGCATTAATCGGGACCTCATGGCAAATATATCCAATTGTTGTGTTGGTACTGCTATAGCGCTGTTCAATTCCCAGATAATACAAGCCAACGGCAATAACAAACGCAAAAAGTAGGTTAAAAACGACACCCATGGAGGCAACAATTATCTTATCGCGTGACGAAATCGGCGGTAGGCTCTGGGGTAGTGCATACTTACCTTCGACACTCTGTACATCCATCAACTGAGGAAGCGTGACATATCCTCCTAACGGTAACAGTGAGATGCAAAACTCCGTTTCGCCGATTTTTTTCCTAAAAATTTTAGGGCCGAACCCGATGGAAAAACACGGAATGTAGAGTTTACGCCACTTTGCGGCGAGCAAATGCCCGAGCTCGTGGACAAAAATTGAGCCCCCGAAAAAAATCAAAACCCACAAAATGGCCTCGAACTGCGAAAATCCCGCCTCCATAAAACACGACGCTCAGCGTAGCATCCCGCCTCATTGCCGCAACACAAAATTGGTTTGCGTACGACGCCACTACCGATAGAAAGACCATGTGGGGATCGAAGGACGTAACACATTTTTTCAGGATTTTCGGAATCTACGGCAAGATCCGAATTTTTACCAGAAGGTTTTGGCGCTCTCACTCGGTTTCGCGACCTATATCCTCAGTTTTTTTGTTTTTCTCTATCTTTTTCTCTTTATTGAAGATTCCTTAACCAATCGCCGCGCAAAACTCCCCGCTCTTGGTGTAATTACTGGGCACAATTTGAGTCGTCATCCTGTTCCTGTTTTAGCGACGCTCGTTCATCTCGTCCTACTTTTGATTTTCCGCATGAGTTATAGTGGCTTACTGGTCGATCTCGCAACTTTCTTTTGGGTACCGTCCGCGCTGTTTACACTCGTGTTGTACGCCTACAGCTACGACGATCGTAGTTTTTTCAACCTCCACAAGACACTTATGTTTTGGAAGATCAATTTTGATGCGCTCTGGATTCCTGCGGGCCTCATGCTTCTCGCCATCTTACTCATGGGCGAAAATCCGTTTGCGGCCCCTGCGGTCGTTTTAGCGCTCATCTATCTCGTCAATTTTATCGTCAATCACTTCGATGAAAAGTTGTACGACGGAGCGTAATTCTCCGCGAAATTTTTCCTCAACAAATCACGCACGATCCACACTGGACAAAAGCTCAAAGCGTTTTTACATCAAGATCGTATTATGGAAGACCTTGTTCAATCCATTTATCAATTCATCTGGGGTCTCCCTCTATTACTTACAATTTTCGGGATTGGTTTCTATTTTTCCATAAAACTTAACTTCATCCAACTTCGCGGCCTTGGAAAAGCATTTCGATATCTTTTGCCCTCCCGTAAAAGGAAAGATTCTAGTGTCGGCGTTCTTATTGGAGATATTTCCAGTTTTGCTTCGTTATGTACCGCATTATCTGCAACTCTTGGAACGGGAAACATTGTCGGTATCGCGGTTGCCGTCTCCGTCGGTGGCCCCGGAACACTGTTTTGGATCGTCCTTTCCTCGTTTTTTAGCCTCGCGATTAAGTACTGTGAAGGATTTTTAGCGATTAAATACCGTGAAGTCGGCAGTGATGGCAAAATCGCCGGTGGTCCTATGTACTACATTGAAAAGGGACTTCATAGTCGATTTCTGGCGAAATTTTTTGCCCTTTCTGGGATGGGCGTTGCACTTATTGGGATTGGGACATTAGCGCAAACCAACTCAATTGCGGCAGCTGCAACATCGTTTGGTGTACCCATAGGGCTTACAACGGTTCTTCTCGGAATCATCGTTGCCCTCGTTATTTTCGGCGGTATTCACCGTATTGCCGATGTCGCAGAAAAAGTGGTTCCTTTCATGACAATACTTTATCTTGGCACGGCGTTGATTGTATTGATTTTGAAAGTCGATATGATTTTCCCGGCACTTAAATTAATTATTTCGAATGCATTTTCCCCAAAATCTTTTGTTGGTGGAACATTTGGAAGCGCCCTCATAGCCTCCATTCAAACGGGCATAAGTCGCGGTATTTTTTGTCACGAAGCCGGTCTCGGTAGTGCAGCAATTGCCGCCGCGGCTGCTAAAACAAAATCGCCTTTCCAACAGGGGCTGATCTGTATGGTTGGCGCCTTTTTGTCGATCATTGTTTGTATCATTACAGGTCTGGTGCTCGTCACAGCAGATCCAACGGGAGTCATTGAGACTTCTATGACCGCGTCAGCTTTTGAACATGGGTTAGGTGTCCCACATCTTGGGAACTCTATCGTTAGTTTGAGCATTATATTTTTTGCCTTTACAACGATTATCGGCTGGAACTACTATGGCGAAAAATGCGTGCAGTATTTTTTCAGCACGCGAGCCATTTTAGCCTATCGCGCCCTGTTTCTCTTTTTCGTCATCGCCGGCCCATTTTTGCAAATTAAGACTGCTTTTGTTATTGCCGATGTCGTCATCGGTCTGATGGCCATCCCCAATATCATCAGTCTCGTCGCGTTGAGGAAGGAAATTATTACAGAAACGAAACGATTTTGGAAAAGAAATGCTAGCAAAACGAACGTTTGAGGAAACGCAAAGCCTCTAGATAATTCGATGGCGCATCCAGCGCCCACTGCGGTAACGTTTGAAAAAAAGTAGCGAGCGGACAGAACCATCGAGGAGCGTTGAATACCAAAAGAGAATCGAAGTCATGCCGAAATAAACGATACCAATATAGGTCGGGAAAACAGAAAGGCAAAAGAAGGAAGCTGTATTGACGAACATCGTAAACCGCGTATCGCCCGACGCAATCAGCATGCTCATCATGTTCATAAAGGTAAATTCCAGGGCAAACGCAATCCAAGCCCACCGCAACATGGCAGAGGTATGGGTGATTTCCAATATCGTATCATTGGGGCCTAAAAAACTTCGGATTAGCGGCTCAGGACAGAAAATCATTCCAATCGCCGTTATACTCATCACCATGAGAATCAGCGAAACCCAAGCACGGCAATTTTTCCGAACGACGTGATACTGATGCGCGCCCATTGCATTCGAGCAAATCGTTCGTGTTCCCACAGAAAACCCTTCATTGAAAAACATGAATAGTATATAAATCGAGTGCGAAATCCCATAGGCTTGGAAGTCGTCCGTTGAGACGTTGGCCGCAATTACCTGAGTTAAAATCGCCCAACCAAATGAATTGATGAAACGTGCAAATGAGGCCGGCATCCCGACTTTCAGATAATGTCCTAGCGTTTTCGGTCTGAATGCAATCTTCGTTGTTCCGTAGCGTTCACGATACGATTTTCGGAAAAATAGCCATAAAAGCAACAACGCCGAAAGTGTCTGTGTGGCAACCGTCGCGATCGCCGCACCGATGATTCCCCCTTCGGGAATGATAACCGTTTCGCCCCATTTGAGGCCAAAAATAAAGGGCATATCGAGAATAACGTTAAATAAATTAGCAACTATCGTCACCCTCGGAATGATTTTAGTTTCGCCACGACCCACAAAAAACGCACCCAGCGCACAATATCCAATACAGTCGATGGGAATAAAAAGCGTCAAAATGCGTAAATAAGGCACTCCTAGCTCGGCAACACTATCGGCCACCAGAAACGGCGCACCCCAAATCGCGATGGGGATAAAAATCACGTATAAAAGCAGACAAAACCAAATCATCTGCCAAACGGCAGGGCCAATTTCTCGAAAACGCTTGGCACCGTTAAATTGGCCGACAAAGACCTCCGCGATAAGGACCATCTCTGCCGTCGTACAGAAAAAATTCCAATACCACTGCGTCGCCGCAAAACACGCATTAAACGCCGCCTCGTTGTAATGACTCAAAAAAAGGCGATCGATGACAGCCATAAGGTACCCCGCAGCTGAAGACAGGACAATAGGCCAGGAAATGGTACATAACTCACGGATACTTCCCGCAGGATATCGCGTCAAATTGGTGGTTTGGATCGCACTCATAAAGTTCGTGTTCGGCAACTCAAAGCCACAGAACACTTTTCGCCAGTGTGACACCTGACTCTAATGAAAATCATCCAAGTGCAAACTTATTATGTTTCTGGTTTTATAAAATATTGTTTTTATTTACAATAAAATTCGGGTTAGGCTGTTAAAAACGCCTAAAGATACCACGGCATCACGCGTGTCATTCGGACCCCATTCTTGCGCAAAAAATCGCGCCGTGCATCATCATTGGAGCATTTCTTGTACTCGGCCTGCTGTGCATTGGCTAATGCGATCACCGTTACCTCACTCAAACCTAAATTCCGAGTGTTGGAAATTTCTTGTCCCTCGCTCCCAATCACCCCGCGATCAACCGTAAAACTTTTTGTTGTGAGAGGAATCCATTTCTGGTCGTCCGGATCGAATTCCATTGGAATTACCGTCAAATCTACAATATTTTCCGAAATCAAGTTAGAGAATGTAAAAATTTCATCATCCGAAAAATAGTTTTCCTCCCCTACTTCGATACGCTCCGACGTATCCCTAAAAATTACTTTCGATTCTTCTACTGATTTTGTCGCTTGCAAAAGACCCTCTCCAGATAAACCAATATTTTGATTTTTAGGCAATGTTCCTATCGCATAACATACCAATTGCGGTCCTTCGGGAGTATCCCTAAAAAACATCAATTTCGGCTTTGAACGAGTGTATATCACCGGATAAGAGGGCTCACGAAGCAAAAAATTCCCAACAGAAATCGTCTTTTGTTCCCAATCGCGCTCCAGGAGATTTAAAATTTGGTAACACTCCTCCAAAAGATCGCACTTAAAATTCTCTCGCTGTTTTTGGTCGAGGATCTTTTGCACCGCAAACATCATAAAAATGAGCAACAACGCCGACGATGCACTGGAAATAAGTAGCTCGACGATCGTAAATGCCGACTTTTGAATGCACCGCATCGAATGAAAACCCGTTGTACCGAGATCTCCTGCCAAGTCGAAAGAAAAATTATCCTTGAATTTTGAAGACTTTGATTCAGCGTGATGCCGTATGTTGCAGCGGGCATTTTCACATGTTGTTCATGTTTTGAGAGCCTTACGCGTGCTGCCGCGATTTCCTAAAAAGATTTCCAAAGAGGCGATCTCGCGACTCCCCATAAGCTCATACCAAGGTGAAATTGTTTTTGTGGACACGGTCGAGTTGGCACAACAATCGGTACGGGAAATCCAAAAAGAAACACTTGTCGGCTTCGACACCGAGAGTCGCCCCGCATTCTCTAAAGGTGAAAAATACCCACCCTCAATCGTCCAGGTCGCAACAGAAGATAAGGTGTACATTTTTCAACTCCCTAAAATCGGTCAACTGTGCCATCTCAAACCTTTTTTAGAAAACCCTAAAATCGAAAAAGTCGGTATCGCGATCCATGATGACGTTCTTAAGCTCTGCGATATAGAACCCTTTCGCCACGCAGGATTTCGAGACATTAGTGAAACTACGCGTGCGCTTGGCGTTGAACAAACCGGCCTACGAAATCTTTGTGCGATCTTTTTAGGATGCCGCATCTCGAAGTCTTCTCAAGTCACAGATTGGTCACAAGAAAAACTTTCGGCGCGACAGCTCGTCTATGCCGCAACCGACGCGTGGATCAGCCGGGAGCTTTATCTCGAAGTACAGCGACAAAACACGTAAACCCTAAACCCATTACGCAACAACATCTTGAAAGGAAAATAATCCGTGTGTAGCGGGATTAGTGACTAACCATCGAGCAGCGGCAAGGGCACCCTGGGCAAATGCGAGGCGATCGAAAGCGCGATGCTCCAAAATGAGCTCCTCGTGGTCACCCGTCAAAAATATACAATGCTCGCCGAAAACTTCCCCGCCCCGAAGCGAATGAACCCCAATTTCATTGTCGTTGCGATCTCCCGTAGCTTGGCTATGGCGACCATAAACAACGTCACTATCCGCCCTCACTGCTTGAATATCTTCCAGGCAAGCTTTCGCAGTACCGCTCGGTGCATCCGTTTTATGTTTGTGATGGCGCTCGACGACTTCAATTTGAAAGTCCAAAGGGAGATGTTGTACCGCCATCCGAATCAATTTTCGAAACACATGAATCCCCAACGAAAAATTACGTGAGTAAAGAATCTTAATTCGCTTCGCGGCTTTGTGCATCTGTGATTGTTGCTCCGCATTTAACCCTGTTGTTCCAATAACAAGAGGGAAACAATATCGCAATGCCAACTCGAGGAGTTCCATCGTTCCGTCGGGAGTGCTGAAATCGATACCAACATCGATAGCACCTTGAAAAATTGAAAACGTTGTCGGTCCATTGCGTTCGATCACGACGATATCCCCTTGCGGCAACGCCTTAAGGACTGCCTGCCCCATTTTCCCTTGAGCTCCATTTAAAAGGATTTTCATAACATTTTGCCTTGTTCCAAAAAGTTTAAATGAAAGCGATGCGCCTGAGAGAGATCGATGGGAACATGGGCACGACTGGACGTAATACATGCTTGCAATGCCTCTCGATAATTGGGATGCGCACAATTTTCAATGATACATACTGCACGTTCTCGAGGTGTTTTCCCGCGAAGATCAGCAAGGCCATACTCTGTCACCACAATATCGACATCATGATCAATATGATCGATATGGCTGCAAAGCGGAACAATCGCACCGATTGCTCCATTTTTTGCTGTAGAAGGTGTCGCAAAAATCGTCAAATATGCGTTACGCGCGAAATCACCTGAGCCGCCAATCCCATTCATCATTTGCCGTCCACAGACGTGTGTGCTATTCACATTCCCCCAGAGATCAACCTCGAGCGCTGTATTGATCGAAATGATTCCCAAACGACGGATAATTTCAGGATGATTTGTAATTTCTTGAGGACGCAGCAAAGTCTTAGCACGTAATACCTCCCAATGCGTTCGCATCGTCTGGAAACAGCTTTCAGTAACGGCGAAAGCACCGCCACTGGCCATTCGAATCCGCCCCGATAAAACTCCTTCAATAATCGCATCTTGCAATACTTCGGAATAAACCTCGTACGAAGGGCCATCAACCTCCGTTAGACGTTGCATCAATGCGTTTGCGACATTACCAACGCCCACTTGTAGGGGGAAAAGTGCCTTTGGAAGGCGCCCTAAATGGGTCTCAATTTCAAGAAATCGTAAAATGTGTTCTCCGATACGATTACTTTCTGGTGTTGGATGGTCGAGAATGGCATGCTCCCGCGGCGAATTGCTTTGAATAACACCTGCAATTTTGTGGGGATCGACTTGGACATATCCCGTCCCAATACGCTGTGTAACTTGTGTCAGCGGTATCGGTAATGTACATGGCGGTAACTCCATCTCATAAATATCATGTATTCCCTGAAACTGTATCGCCAAATCTTTACGAAGTTCGACGATAATTTTTTTCGCGAGACGGCATAACGTCGGAGCAATTCCAACAGCCGAGGTTAAAATAATGCGCCCTTGATCATCAACCGATTCGGCTTCGATTAGGGTATAATCGATAGCTCCTAAAATACCACTGCAAAGCTTTTGTGGGAAATCTGAAAGATGATAATCCCAAAAGCGCACCGATTCGTCATTAATTTTTTGGCGTAGCAATCGATCGGCTTGGTAAGGCACACGTGAACGAATACCATCGCATGCCGCAAGTCCATCGTCAATAGAACTTAAGGTCGAAGCCCCAGTTATAATGTTAAGTGCTAAGGGTGTACCGTTTTTCTGACACTGCTGCGCATACACTAAGAGTGCTGAACCCAAAGTTGATGGTGCGCCAGCACTCGTAAATCCACCAATTCCGATGGTATCCCCCGGCTGGATTAAAGCCACGGCTTCCTCCGGCGTCAATTTTTGCATACCTGGAACACCATGGCAATCCAATGTAAAACACAATGCTATTCGACCTGCGCAGTGCACACGTCCTTAATAACATTGAAAATGCCACCCGCTAGATCACATGCGCCTTGAGCAAGATCGTCACCGATAAAGAGGCCTGCTATACCCTTCAAGCTATTGCCAATGCCCGAAAGAATTTGTTGCTTCGTTTCTTTAGAGATTTTTGGTTTATGCCAAACACCACAGCAACACGAACAAACGTCGTCACTGACATCAACTGCGAGCATAAATGCCGTCCTCGTAAGCTTTTTGGTTACCGGCTGCGCAAGATAATCTACGAGTCCTCGTACCTGTGAGGCGAGCACCTCATTGTCTTTCAATTGCGGATTATTAAAATACAAACAACGTAAAACATTATCCGCTACCCTTTGATTCACACGGTCCATAATTTCATTTACCCCGCGTTTCGCGTAGTTATAAAAACCAAGGGACTCCCGTGTCTTATGGCTACGGCAAACACTTCTGAAGTCATCAAAATCTTCATCGGTACAATCAAATGTCTCCGAAATTGTTGCCTCCTCTGCCTCCGTACAGCAATGGATAACGAGTTTACGCAGTGCTCCGGCCATATGATCGAGCTCACTCTCAATCCAATCTTCGATATTCTTTAGCAACTGTGCCGTTTGTTCCTGGAAGTCAGGCTGTTCTTCCTGAATTGCAATTGCATGAGAATGTTCAGAAAAATGCTGCTCATTATTAAAGGAATCATCCGTACGGAAACTCCTGGCAGAAAGCACCATATGAAATGCACCGCTATTGCGATTTAACTGTGCCACTTGATTTCCTGTGCCAACGTTATTATTTGTTATCCCAGCAATCGGGCTTCGAGCGTGATAACGTACCGGCTTCCCTGCAACACGACTTGGACGACGATCTCTCGGTAGAACAGGAATATTCTTCCGACCTTTCGCATTTGCTAATGCAGGTATTGGCTTAAATGTCGGGAAAGGTTCTTTAGGCCCTTGAGATGACATAAAATGCGGCTGCATTGATGAGGAACTCTGTTGATATCCCCCAAAGAAATTCGAGGTTGACCCCGCAATTCCGCGCTGTTGCCGTTGCTGCCCTAAAGAATAGGGTTCCTTTTTCGGAATCGCATCCCAGTGTCCATGTGGCCCTCTTGCCGCAGGACGATGGAGCATATCTTCAGCGATATCAAACGAATTGGTATCTCGAGGAGAACTCTCAGAGGACCGTCGATGTGCCGCATCAGGATCAGGAATGCCTCCCGCTAATGCCAGTAGATCGTCACACGAAAATGAGGGAATTGCCCCCAATTGCGATCGCGATACCGGGACCGATAGATGATCAGAATCCCTATCTTCTGCTGCTGATTTATTGACTCTCGCAAGAATGATGGGTGGACGTTTCAAAGATGACTGCCCTATTCCCGCACTTGATAAATCGCGAGGTTGTTGTGTAAATCTGACGCGTTGCCTCGCTTCTCCTGTGTCCGAACCGCCATTTGACGATACCTGTGTTGAATCCCAATAATTCGAATCAACCGCACCAACACTATCTAAACTCTCTGCTGAGATGCTTTTGGGGATCTTCAAACTCGGAATATTCTTATTCTTCTTTTGCCCCTTTTTTGTCTTTGGAGCCTTAGAAAACTCCGGCTGATCTACTTTTTTTCCCGCTCTCGTATATTTAGAAGTATGTTTTGCACTTCCATCCACCAAACCCATACTGCTAAAACACAATAAACTATAGAGCGCAGACGTTTTTAAGAACCGACTCATGGTTCAATTGTAAAAAATATAAGTAAAATTTACATATATTATTTACAATATTATTACTTATAAGTAACACTTATAAAAATTCCCTTATACTACAGTTCAAAACGTTCCTTTGATTTACGGATCTCAAAATAACATCGTCATGGGACAAATTTTGGCAATAATTGCCGTGTGCGAATTCAGGTTAAAGCAATTCCTAATGCGGCTCGATCGGAAGTTATAGTTCAAGAAGATGGGTCTCTCAAAATAAAGGTACAAAACCCACCTGAGGATGGGAAAGCGAATAAGGCCATTCTTCGGCTCATCGCAAAGCACTATCAGGTGCCGCCCAGAAATGTAAAAATCGTCAGCGGTGAAAAATCACACCAGAAAATCATCGAGGTATTTGGTTTGCAAAATTTAAGCCCTTCATCCCAATGAATGTATGCAGCTTCGGATTCAAAAATTTTTATCACAATGCGGCTACTGCTCCCGTCGGCACGCGGAAGCACTCATTCAAGAAGGACGAATTTCGGTCAACGGCCTAACAGCTACACTCGGCCAATGCGTTGACGAGGACAAAGATATTATAAAAGTCGACCAAGTACGGGTGCAAAAACGCCCTCAAACACGTACGGTACTCTTGCTCAACAAACCTAGGGGTGTTGAGTGTACACAGCCATGGGGCAATAAGAAGACGGTCTACGATTTCATTCCCAAGCCTTTTCAAAATGAGCGCTTTTTTTACTGTGGCCGCCTCGATAAAGATAGCCAAGGGATGTTGCTGCTGACCAATGATGGCGATTTCGCAAATCAGGTCACACACCCACGATCCAATATCGTAAAAATATATTACGTCACTCTGGAACATCCCCTGGCACCCGAATTTTTAGGGAAAATGCTCACCGGCATCTACGACGAAGGCGAATGCTTGAAAGCCGAAAAAGTTTTCGTGTTACCCAATCAAGGGAGATATCCAGCACTTGAAATTCACCTCAAGCAAGGGCGAAAACGCGAAATTCGCCGCATGATCCAATACGGGGAGAGTTTTGTCCATCGGCTCAAACGTACCCAAATTGGTCAGCTGAAGCTTAAAAATCTCGCCGTTGGTGCTACAAAAGTGCTTTCACCAGAGGAAATAGCGCTACTGTTTCAATAAAAATCAAATATGTAGGTTGAAGCGCTCAATCACCTCATCGCCGAGACGGTCATAGGCCTTCGCCCCACTACTCATCCGGTCATAGTCGAAAATCGACTGCCCGAAGCTGGGTGCCTCACTCAAACGGACCGAGCGAGGAATAACCGTCTTAAATGCAAGTTCTGGAAAATGCTTTTGGAGATCCGCACAGACTTGACGCGACAGATTCGTCCGGATATCGAACATCGTCATCAAAATCCCGCCAATCTCAAGCGATGGATTTAGGCCATGCGACCGGAGGTCGTCAACTACACTCATAATCTGACTCAACCCCTCGAGCGCGAGATACTCACACTGGAGCGTGATGATCAATTTATCCGCACAAACGAGGCTGTTCATCGAAATCAGGCCCAACGCCGGCGGACAATCCAAAATAATCGCCCTGAACTTATCCGACTTTTTGATCGGCGCCAAACACTGCCGCAACCGCATGAGATAGTCTCCTTTTTGGCTAAGTTCGACTTCGATCGCCGCCAAATCGACCTCCGCGGGAATAATCGAAAGGTTCTCCTGCCCCGTCGCCTTAATCCGATCGACCGCGTCAGCCTCGCCATGTAGGACATCGCATAGGCTCCCCCCTTTCTCCTTTTGTAAGCCAAGCCCGCTCGTCGTATTTCCCTGCGGATCGAGGTCAATTAACAGGGTCGAGATCCCTTTACGCGCCAATGATGCGGATAGGTTGATTGCCGTTGTCGTCTTCCCGACGCCGCCCTTTTGGTTCGCTATTGAGAAAATTGTCGCTGCCATTTTTGTTACACTCCCCGCAACGATAACACCGGATGCTGTTTGATGGAACGCACCAGTTGTTCAAATACTTCGTCAATTTCCTGTTCCGAGGGCGTTCGATCGTCGCAGCCAAAAACAAGATTTAGCCCGATACTCTTTTGCGTCTCTGAGAGATTATTCCCCATATAAATATCAAATACAGAAACATCGATTCGCGAAAAGATATTCTTGGCGGCCTCGGTAACAATTTGTTGAACATCATCGATAACTGCTTGTGCGGGATGGTCGCGGTCGACAATAATTGAAATATCGCGTTTCGCCGATGGGAAATAACTAAAGGGCGTGTAGCGATGATTTTTCAAAGAACGCTCAAACTGATCGAGAGTTATGAAAAGCTCACCACCTAAAATCGGCATTTGAAAGTCTCGCATCATGTCCGCGTTCAAATACCCGACATGGCCCTCGATTCCCTTACGAATTTCGCCAATTTGAGCGGCAAAATGCTCTTGGTAGAAATCGTCTTTTAAACCCCTCACCGGAGCTAGCGTCGCGTCCGTAACCATCCGCCAAAGGTGGCATAACAAATTCTTGGCTTCAAAAAAACTCGGCTTAATCCAATCATCCCAATGCTCTTCGTGCCCCGCTACCGGGATTAAAAACGCAACAGACAGTAATTCTTCGAGGGTATCATTAACTGTTTGAACGACGTGCCCGATTTCAAAAAACTTTCCATCCCGGTTATCGTTTTGGACATTATAGCGCAAGCTTTCGACGAGCCCTAGAATTAGCGATGTACGGAAATGTGTTTGTTCATCGAGCAACGGATTCGCCAACGGTAATGCTCCTACCGAAGGCGCGACGATGGAATAATTATAGCATTCCGAAAATCCATTATCGGCTAAGAAATGAACAATATGTCGACGTTTTGCCGTGCTTTCAACCGAAGATTGCGATACGCTATGGGCGCTAACATGCGTGACTGGCAGTTTATCGACGCTGTACACCCGGAGACATTCTTCAACGAGGTCAATTGGACGCGTGACATCCCAACGGTAAGACGGCACCGTAATAATCCATTCGTCATTTTTCCGATCGACGCGGTATTGCAGGCGCTCCAGAAGAGAGACAATCTCATCATCCGACAGCGCTAAACCTAACGAAAAACGGACGAAATCAGGGCGCAATGCAATTTTCCAGGAACGCGGCAATGAAACTGTTTCCCGATGAAGTGTTGGTAAAACCACCCTGGCACCGTAAAGTTCGCATAACATTCCCGCTGCAATCTTGAGGCAATCCTCGCTCATTGCACCATCAACATGCCGAATTGCCCGATACGCACTATCCGTCATAATCCCCAATTGACGGCTTGTTTTACGAATATTATCGGCCGAAAAACATGCGGATTCCAAAACGATTTCTTTGGTCTGCGGACCAATTTTGCTCTTTTCACCTCCAATAATACCGGCAATCGCCTGAGCTTCATGTTCATCGCTGATGACGAGTACCTCGCTGTTGAGCGTATAACGCTTTTGATCCAAGGCGTCGATCGTCTCACTCTCACGGGCCTGGCGCACGGTGATCTTTCCTAAAAATTTTTCGCGGTCAAAGGCATGTAGCGGCTGCCCGTAAGCATATAGTACCCAATTCGTGATATCGACTACGTTATTGATCGTCGCACACCCAACAGCTTCGAGGTCACGACGGACCCAACCAGCGCTTTCGGTAATCGTAATGTTCTTGAGGCTTCGTGCGTTATAGCATGTACAATGTGGTGACTGGATGTCTACTTCCAGCGAAGACACTTCTGGTGTTGCAGATTGCGATAACTCCGGTACCGGGATGGGTTGAAGTTGGCGATCATACCAAGCTGCAAGCTCGCGCGCGATCCCGTAATGGCACAACACGTCACCCCGATTTGCCGTGAGTTCGACAGTAAAAACAACATCGTTGTCATTTAAAACCTCATGGATTTTTCGCCCCAAAACACAGGTCTTATCAAGGATCATGAGGCCCTCATGGTCATTACCCAACCCGAGTTCGCGACGGCTACACATCATTCCCTCAGACGTGACCCCTCGCAATTTGGATTGTTTAATTTTTACGTTTTCCGGTAACACCGCTCCGGGAAGCGCGACGAAAACATAATCTTCTTTTTTGAAATTTTTAGCACCACAAACAATCTGGCGGATATTGCCATCACCGACATCGAGACGACATACGTTGAGGCGATCAGCATTCGGATGCGGCTCAAAATCTAAAATTTGACCAACAACAACAAAGTTACTCGGCGCACACCCTTTTCGCTCAATCGACTCGACCTCAAGCCCGATTTTCGCCAATACCTCAGCGATTTCTTCAGGGGATTCGCGTAAATCGACAAACCGCTGCAACCACTTCAAACTAACCTTCATCGCTCCGTCCGTAATCTCGTCGATACGACTCCAAACGCAAGCTTATTCGCAAAGGTGTGGCGGCTCTACCGTAGCGATTTTACGCCTGAATAAAGTCTTCAAATCCGGGACCATCGGTCGCAAACTCACCCTCGAAAAATCCGTGAAGCTGGCGGATCCGCGTCGGGTGGCGCATTTTCCGAAGGGCCTTTGCCTCAATCTGACGAATCCTTTCCCGCGTCACGTTAAACATCTGTCCGACCTCCTCAAGCGTCCGGCTGTAGCCATCCTTCAGCCCAAAACGTAACGTTAGGACCTCCTTTTCGCGTTCGCTTAAACTGACTAAAACATCATTAATTTTTTCACGAAGGAGGCTGTAGGCCGTCATATCGTAGGGGTTTTCGGCAGATTTATCCTCGATAAAGTCTCCGAAGCTTGAATCCTCATTATCGCCCACCGGGCTTTGAAGCGAAATCGGCTGCTGCGCCATCTTCATAATCGCTTTTACCCGCTCAAGCGGAAGATCCATCTCGCGCGCCACTTCCTCGGCAGTCGCTTCATGTCCGAGCTCTTGCTGTAACTGCCGCTGGACCTGCATTACCCGATTTAAAACCTCAATCATGTGAACCGGAATACGAATCGTCCGGGCCTGGTCTGCAATCGAACGCGTGATCGCCTGACGGATCCACCAGGTTGCATAGGTTGAAAACTTATATCCCCGACGGTGCTCAAATTTCTCGACCGCCTTCATAAGTCCCATATTCCCCTCTTGAATGAGATCTAAGAACGTCAATCCGCGGTTCGTATACTTTTTGGCAATACTGATGACTAGGCGAAGATTGGCTTCAACCATTTCCTGTTTAGCCTTATGCGCCTCCTTCATGTATTCACGGAAGCGTTGGACAATCTCCAACAACCGCTCAGGATCGACACCGTACTTTTCCTCAAGTTTCATCAACGCACGCCGGACGCGAGTTAATTGGTCGGTGACGTTAACGCCCCGGCGCTCAGCAGCCGATTTTGCTCGCTTGATCTCATGTAGTAACTGTTCGATCTGTTTTAAATCCGGACGCAGTCGCTGGAGGTAATCTTCAAAAATTTTCATCTTGAAGCAAAAGCGCTTCATGACGGTTTTCAATTGAGATTGAAACTGCTTTAGGCGAATCGCCATCCGCTTGTGATCCTTTTCATCGGTCGTTTTTTGGAGACAATCCCAAACTTCCTGGATTTTTTCTAATAGCAGCTTACTTTCCTGAATCGAACGCTCCAAAATACGGTAATAGACCTCTCGGCTTTCGATTTTTTTATCTAAAACAATCCGATCAAAGCGCTCCTCTCGATTTAAAAGGCTTTCCGCCAGCTCAATCTGAAATGGCGCCGTCAAATGAATTGAGAAGAGCTCGTCCTGGGCTTGTAGTTCGGCTTTCTCGATGCGCTTGGAAATCGAAATCTCTTGCTCCCGTGTCAATAACGGCACTTGCCCCATCTGCCGAAGGTACATCCGAACCGGATCTTCGCCGAGATTTTCCGAGGGATTACGTGCAGCGGCTTCCGCCACAGAACGCTTCTTTTCGGCCTCCATCTCCTCGTTATCGACAACCTCGATTTCGAGATTATCGAGGATGTTCATCACATTTTCAATATCCTCGGGATTTTCAATACTATCCGGGAGATGATCACTGATGTCGTGCAGCGTCAGATAACCCTTGTTACGGGCAAAACGGATGAGCTCCTGCATCCGTGCATTAACCTCGTTATCGCCGGCTTTTTTCGGCTTTTTAATGGTATTCATAGAGCGATTTCGCCGCTTCCGTCGTCTATGAAATCTTCGGACATGAAGACCGCATGCGACGTAGACGCAACTTCTCACTTTGAAGGGTTTTGAAAAAATCCGGATCGTCAAGCGAATTCTTTGTAAATCGCCGTCGCTGAGTCTCTTTTTGGTTGATTTCGTTCAGCTTATTCTTCACAAAGGCCTCACACAACGCCTGTAGGCAGGTATTCGCCGCACTTGTCACATCATCGACCGTATCTTCCGTCGCCAAAATTGAAAAAAGCTCATTGAGCTCCTTTTCATCAAAAACAGCGTTATCGCATGGCGGTCCTTCCCAACACCCTTTCCGGACTTCCGCTAAAACCTTTAGAAGTAAATGCCCGTAAAATGATTCCGAAATCCACGCGTCATCTAAAACGGCGCCGACTTTTTGTCTCATTACCGGATCATGAAGTATTAAAGTCAACAGGTCGTATTCTACACTTCGTAGCTTCGAGGGTATCGGGTTTGAGGTGACTACGCAACACACCTTTGTTTCTTCTGGAATAGAGCCTGTATTGAACATCCGATCGCCACAAAAATTACGAAAATCGCTGCGTACGGCATTCAAATCCAGCATCAACTGCGTTGCAAGCTCTTGTAGATAAGCATTTTTGGCCACTTCTGAAGGACAATATGCAATCATCTCGTAGGCTTTTTTTAAAAAAACCGACTTTTCAACGGCCGTCGCCTCGACATTTTGCGGTAAAAGTGTTTTAACGAGATACGGAATCATTGCCTCCCGAAGAAGCGCATCAAAACCATCCTTACCTTCGCGGAGCAAAAAGGAATCAGGATCGTCGCCCGACGCTAGGGTTACGATTTGCGCCTCTATATCCGTTTTAAAGGCAAGTTCGATCACCCGAAGCGCGCATTTTTGCCCTGCCACATCGCCATCGGTTAAACAAAGCAACTTTTCTGCATAACGCCGCAAGAGATTCATCTGTGTTTCGGTAATACCCGTCCCTTGGGGCGCTACCGCGGTGTCTAGGCCGCACTCCCAACAACGGAGCGTATCCAACTGACCTTCAACAAGAACGAAACATTCCTTAACAAACCGGCGCGCATGATGAAGCCCATATAAAATACTTCCTTTATGGAAAATCGGCGTTTCGGGAGAATTAACGTACTTTGACACCTCTTTCCCTGCACTTACCGATGGTAGAATTCGCCCAGAAAATCCAATAACGCGCCCCTGAACATCGTAGATCGGGATCATAAGACGCCCCGAAAATCGCGGTTTTAAATCGTATTGATTGCGCTCATTAACATAAAACAATCCACACTGCTGCAGCGCTTCCAAAGAATATTTTTTCTGCTTCAAAAGCGGCAATAACGAATGATCGCGCTCTGGAGCCCAGCCAATACCATATCGCGCGGCTGCCTCAAGGGTAAAATGCCGTGTCTCCGTCCAATAACGCTGTACTGCTTTTGCGGTTGCGAAGTTTTTTTGATAGTACGCCAACGCATCTTCGTGAATCGCCAAAAGCGTATTTTTCGATAAAGTAGTCTCCTTCGATCCCTCTTCATATTCTAGTGCAATCCCATAGCGCTGCGCAAGCCACTCAACGGCCTCAATAAACGAGAAATTTTCCTTTAATTCCAAAAAACGAAAAACATCGCCCGCGTAACCCGTACTGAAACACTTAAAAAACTTTTTCTCGGGAAGCACATAGAACGAAGGCGTCTTTTCGACCGTGAATGGACTCAACCCCCGCCAATGCCCCCCGGAACGCTTTAACTGTACATATCCCGAAACAACATCATACAAATCCGCCGCCTCTCGAACGCGCTCAATACACTCCCGCTTAACCTTCAATGCCCCCGACTACCAATTTTTTTGAAAAATGTACAGCTTAAAAAAACAACTTGACACATTTGACATTTTTTTGTAACCTGTCCGTTTGTATGCTTAATCGGGCTCCTGCAGTCATTTTTAAGCGCGAATCGTTCGAGAAATGGATGGAGATTTTCGCGACGCACGACTGGCCATCGGCGTTTACACGCGATGAGCTTCGTAATGGCCTCAATTTCTATGAGCGCTGCAACATCAAAGAGATCGAAATCCGTCCTGACGATATCGTTGTTCGCTATCAGAACGACAATCGTTCGCAGTTTTTTGCGCTCATTGACGTCGACGGTGAGGTACTATCGGCGCGTTCTTCGCTCCACGAAGATCCACGCCCCGCCGTTGGTGCTCTGCTGGCAATGGACGAGCTCATTTTAGATAAACAGGACTCGCTCTTTACTTCAGAAACCAACGAGAACGAAAAGACCCAAACACTCAAATCTGCTGAGGTTTTAGAGGAATCTGCTGCTAAATTGCTGCATCTTTCGTTTTTTATTTCTGGACAAAACTTGTGCTTCAAGGCCTACTGGACCTCCAACAATAAACTCGTTTTTCCCGATCACCTTTCGACAAAACATACGGTCTCCAGTAAAGCGGAACGCGACGAGGTTGTAAAACTCATTCACCTTGCCCGTAAAGCGAATTTCGTACTTTTCCAGCAGAGTAAGGAATACCGCATGACAAACGTGCCTGCTGCGGTCGATTTTTGCCGTCATACACTTCCGAAATGGAGCAGTTATTTTGAGCTTCAGATCGATCCAACCGTTCAAAAACTTCTCATGGGCGTTCAAAATGTCCATGCGCAGTTTTTAACCCAAGTACAGGGCGAAGATGCCGTTGATTTGACGTTACAACTTTCAAACGACACGCTTACAATCGCCCCTGGAGTTACGAAAAAGCTCATTAAAGGCGACGGGCAGCCAATGTTCGTTGAGGGAGTTGGCGCTGTACGGTTACCGCAACAAGAAGTCGCTGCTGTTCGCGCTCAGCAATCGGTCCTAGGGAAATTCCACGAAATCCCGCGCTACATGATTTATTCAATTTTTTCGCAAATCGGAACCGTGTACAAAGATAGCGAAGCGATTCGCGCATGGAAGGATTCTTTTGCTTCAGCCCCGACAAAGCCCTTCATTCTCCCCAAAGTTTTACGCTCATACCAACGCGAAGGTGTATTGTGGATTAACCATATTCTTTCCCATGGCTTTCACGGACTCGTTGCCGATGATATGGGCCTCGGGAAAACTCTCCAAGTGCTGACGTTTATCTCTAAAATGAACCCGGGTTCACAGGCGATCGTCGTCTGCCCCGCAAGCGTGCTCCACGTTTGGCAAAATGAAGCCGCAAAGTTTTTTCCGCGCCTCACGGTCCGCATATTTTCTGCCGATACTGATTTTGAAGAACCCAGCGTTAACTTGTGGATTGTGAGCTACACGCAACTCCGACGGCATAAAACTGCTATCACGAAAAAAGCGTTCCAACTAGCGGTACTCGACGAGGCACAGTTTATCAAAAACTCGACGACTAAAGTCTTTCACGCATGCAATGCCCTTAAAGCACAGTGGCGCCTCGCATTGAGTGGAACTCCTATCGAAAATAACCTCCTTGATCTTTGGAGTATTTTCCGCTTCCTCATGCCCGGACTTTTAGGCGAAAAAGCACAGTTTCTTGAGCTATGTAAATCCGAAGATATTGCTGACAAAATTAAAGCGCAGATCGCTCCCTTCATGTTGCGGCGCACCAAGGAAACCGTTGCGAAGGAACTTCCTCAAAAGCTCGAAGTCAATGTCCTCTGCGAAATGACGCCGGAGCAGCTAACGCTCTACAAGGACGTTGTTAACCACACGATTCAGCGCTACCGAAACAATAAAAATCAATTTGATCTCAAAAATCACCGATTTGGAATTCTTTCTGCCTTAACCCGTCTTCGTCAAATTGCTTGTGATCCGGGCATTATCCCCGGTATTGCTCACTCTTTAAAAGCAAGCGGCAAACTAACCCTTTTGAGGGAAATGCTCAGACGCGAGTTCGACATTCCCGGACGAAAAGTCGTTATTTTCAGCCAATTTGTCACGTTCTTACAGCGCATCCGACAGCTTCTGAAGGAAGAATTCCCAACCCTCGATGTTTTTGAAATTATTGGCTCTACGAAACAGCGTAACATCGTCGTCGATCGCTTCCAAAACACGCATCAAAACGCCGCTATGCTCGTTTCACTCAAAGCCGGAGGTGTTGGAATTACACTAACCGCCGCAGAGACGGTCTTCCTTATGGATCCTTGGTGGAATCCTGCTGCGGAACGCCAAGCGATGGATCGCGTGCACCGTATCGGCCAAGAAAAGAACGTAACGGTTTATCGACTCATTACACAAAATTCAATCGAATCGAGCATTCAACGGCTACAGGAGCGCAAAAGCACGCTCTTTAATGAAATCATTGACTCTCTAAAGGTAAAGCAACACGACACCGCGTACTTCTTAGAGCACGTCTCTGAACTCCTCAAATTTGAGTAATAGAAGTAAAACTTGGAATTCTGCGTTTCAAGTAGCCTGATTGAAGCTCGCCAAAATAAAGCTGCGTTTCGCCTACCTTTCGTACGCTACTGTTGCATGACGATTAACGCAACACCTCACCAGTAGGCAGCACTATTGAGTGCTCACAGATTTCGCAGCTGTCTCATTCCCGCGTTGAAACTTGTTCATATATGGGGCATCGATGTACGATTTTGTTTTGCCCCAGACTTTGGAGCCAATGTTATTCAGGTGTGACTTTGTACTCGACCAGAGACGGCTCACACGCGGTTTTGCCCACACCCAAATATCGTTGATTCCGCGTGTTATCCATTGCCGACATAAGGTTCCGACATGAGTCGAAGCATTACCATTTGCCGAACCGACCTCAATTTTTTTCGTACTCGGCACATTATCTACGCTTTCTGCCGAAGGAGCAAAAACCACAGACTCTTCAGCACTTTTTTCAAACAACGTGCTTTTGTAGATTAACATCCAAACATCCTGATCTCTACCCTCGCGCAAACGGCTTTTTAATTCCAAAATCGACGGCAATAAATCGCTCTCAAGCGCCACATCCTTAGCTTCAAGTGAAGCTTTTTTGGAAAACATTTTCTTTATACGTGTAAACTGATCTCCTGGAAGTTCGTAGTACGGTACTTCTGTATCAGGCTCAAATAGGTTTTTACCAATTAAAGCAAACGCACGTTGATGAACTTGTTCATCAATAAAAGCCGCACAGGGAATCTTCTTATTAATCACCTCAAGGAGCATCTGAAAACGTACCCAATCTGCTGTATTAAGGTTTGTTGCCTGAGCATTCAACAAACTTACCAGCAATTGAAACCCCATTACCAACGATGTAATCTTGCGCGCTCTCATCATATTCCCTTTGGAGATTAATTGTAAAAAATAAATTTAAACGTCAAATAAGCTTTACAAATCAACTCACCAGAAATGACAAAAGTATGTGATGTTTATTGATAAAATATCTTGCACCCAAGTGCGAATGGGTATAATCGGAAGCACTATTTATGTCGGACAACGTTCAAGGTAATGGCCAGGAGTTCGGGAAATTACGCAAAATTTTCTTTCCACTCTACATGTACGAGCTGAAGAAAGCGATCCCGATGGGGTTGATTTTTTTCTGCATCCTTTTCAACTATACTTGCTTGCGGAATGTAAAAGATTCGCTTGTCGTCACCGGTTCCGCGGCAGAAGTAATTCCGTTCTTAAAGAGCTTCTGTGTCGCACCCTCGGCAATCGTCTTTATGATCCTTTACGCGAAAGCGAGTAACATTTTTACGAATGAGCAGTTATTCTATGCAACACTGACGCCATTTTTGCTCTTTTTTGGATGTTTTGCGTTTCTCATTTATCCGCACATTGACATCCTTCATCCTTCAGAAGAAACGATTGCGTCTTGGCTGGCGGCCTGCCCGGAATCCATTCAGGAATCACTTAAGTTCCCGATCATGATCATCGGCAACTGGTCATACTCACTCTTCTACATTTTAGCGGAAATCTGGGGGGCGGCGTTGCTCTCGCTTTCCTTCTGGCAGTTTGCTAACCAAATCACCAAGACTTCTGAAGCCAAACGGATGTACGCGTTCTTTGCGATGATGGCGCAGTTTTCCGTTCTGTTAGAGGGCAAAGTTGGTGAATGGTGTTCCGACATTCGTCAAAACTTCCCGGCCGGGCATGAGGCCGAGGCATGGGGGCTTTCTCTTAAGTACATGATGGGAACCGTTGTTGTTTTGGGGATCTTGACAATGCTCGTCTATCACTGGATTTACCGCTACGTTTTGACCGACAAACGCTTTTACGACAAACCTGAGCTTCCGGGTAATAACAAAAAGAAGAAAAAAATGCCACTCATCCAGAGCTTCAAAATCATCTTTACTTCGCCGTACTTGGGTCTTATTGCCGCACTTGTCATCTGCTACGGAATCAGTGTCAATCTGGTTGAAGGACTTTGGAAGAAGCAAATTGGCATGCAGTATCCGAATCCAAACGATTACAATACCTTCATGAATCAGTTCACGTTCTACGGCGGTATCGTTTCGCTCGTTATGCTCATCATCGGTGGTAACATTTTGCGCCTTTGTCGGTGGTTCACCGCTGCTGTTGCGACCCCGATTGTGTTGCTGATCCTCGGCGGGCT
This sequence comes from Verrucomicrobiota bacterium, assembly GCA_021294815.2. NCBI lineage: Bacteria > Pseudomonadati > Verrucomicrobiota > Verrucomicrobiota bacterium. The sequence continues at coordinate 787,527 of CP095464.1, read as the reverse complement.
GTTCTTTGGGTTTGTCATCTTCCGCGAGTCAATTGCCCAGATATTGCCTGATAATTTGACGCCAGTTTATTGTGCGGTCATGCTTGGCGCACTCGTCGTCATGTTCTCAAAAGCCGTCAAATACGCGTTGTTCGACCTGACAAAGGAAATGGCTTATATTCCGCTCGACGAGGAGATGAAAGTTAAAGGGAAGGCCGTTGTGGATGTCGTCGGTGGACGTCTCGGCAAGGGTGGCGGTGCCATTATTCAGTCGGGGCTATTGATGCTTCTTCCGACGATTTCCGGATGGTTCCCAGCGCTTTCATTACCGAAAAAGGGTGATCTCTTAACACTCGCGCCCTACACTTTTGCGATTTTCTTGTTTATCTGCTTGTTGTGGATTCTTTCTGTCAAGGCACTCAGCCCTCGTGTTGAAGCCGCGACTGCCGCACAAGCACAAAAATAAATTTGTTATTTTAGAATACACATTTCGAGGCCCTCTAATGGAGGGTCTTTTTATACGATTTAGCTTTACTTGACGGCGAATTCCCCTACCCCTTGAAGCGTTTTCGCTATGGGAAACCTCAAGAAAAAACGTCGACTCAAAATGAATAAACACAAACGCAGCAAGCGCTCGAAAGCCAATCGGCATAAAAAACGCGTTTGGGGAGTTTAAGATGCAGTTAACCGCGGTGATTCCGGCGCGCTTAGCGTCGTCTCGATTCCCTCAAAAAATCCTAAAAGAACTCGGCGGTATTCCGGTTTTGCAGTGGATATTGCAGCGTGTTACGCGTTCAGAAGCGTTCGATGAGGTGTTTGCGCTTGTTGATGACTCGTCTGTCTTGGAACTTGTTCATCAATGGGGATTTGAAGCAAAGTTGACGTCGCCAAATTGCAACTCGGGAACCGATCGCGCTGTTGCGGCAATTAAGGAACTTTCCGGAGATTTTGTTGTTAATGTCCAGGGAGACGAACCTTTTGTCGAAATCCAACTTCTGAAAGACCTCACAAAGCGTTTGCGTTCCAATGCTGACGATATCGAATTACTCACAGCTGTGTACTCTATCAAAAACTCGGAATTGCTGCACAACCCGAATCGCGTCAAAGTGGTCCGTGATTGTCAGGGCCGGGCGCTTTACTTTTCCCGGAGCTGCATTCCTTACGTTCGCGAAAATCCATCGAAGGGATGGACTAAAGACACGGACTGGACACAGTGCTGTGGTTTTTGGGGACACATCGGGATTTATGCCTATCGCCGTTCGCTCCTGGAACGTTACCATTCATTAAAAACCGGATTTTTGGATCAGGTCGAACAGCTCGAACAGTTGCGTTTTTTGGAAAATGGCGTTTCGATTCACTGTATCGAGGTTCATGGTCCAACGTTGAGCATCGATGTTCCAAATGACCTCGTTGAAGCCGAACGATTTTTACAGCAACATCCCGAGCTTAGGACGGAAAGCGCATTTGCGGGATAACGCAATTTGGGAGAGATGGCAGAGTGGTTGATTGCACCGGTCTTGAAAACCGGCATACCAGCGATGGTATCGAGGGTTCGAACCCCTCTCTCTCCGCCGCGTTTTGTTAGTTAGGTATGGGCTCAGCTTGTGGTCCGTCGCCGTTATCAGAGTGGTTCTGATAGAACTGGGCGATTGCTTTTGATAAAAAATCATCCGGGTTTTCGACCGCAGCAAGAGGGATTTCAAAACATTTTGCTTCGTCTGCCCCTAGCAGCAACGGTAATCCATAGCCGTAATCTTCAAATAACTGATGGCACAACGTTACAACGCTCTTTGATTGCTGCCGTGCGAGTTCTATCAGCCGACCTTCCGCTTCCGGTGTAAACGTCAAAACAATACCGTAGTCGCTTTCAAATGTCTTGGCGAAACGCTCGAGATCTCGAGAACTGTAGTCGCTAGGCGCGCATCCTCTCAAAAGCTGTTTTAGTAAAATTTCGGGATTTTTGGCCGATTCGGCTTCGATTGTCAGCTGACGGATATCAGTTGAGGGCAACTCGAATTTCAGATTCCGGAAAATACGCTCTAGAACCGTTAAAAGACCACGGGCACCGGTTTTTTCTTTCGCTGCTTCCTGCGCAATAACACGGAGCGCTTCCGGATAGAACTGAAGATCGATCCCATAGCCCGCAAAATCCTCTTTATACTGCCGTAAAATCGAACCCTCAGACGACGAAAGTATTTTTTCTAATTCCGCTTCTCGAAGTAATTGACACGCAACGCGCACCGGGAGGCGCCCAATAAATTCGGGCTCAAAGCCATATTGGATAAAATCCTCCGTTTGGACCTGTGTTAAAAACTCAAAATCTTGGGATTCAACATGCGATGAACCGAACCCGATCTGTTCCGTCCCGATGCGTTTTTTAATAATCGGACTCAGCTTATCAAACGCACCACTCACGATAAACAAAATGTTTTTGGTACTGATTTTATCGGGCTGCTTTTTGACATTTCCAAAAGACATCAACGTACGCATCTGGCTCAACATATCTGCCTGGCTCATGACATTGACCTCGGTTTCCTCCATTAACTTTAATAGATTGACCTGCACGCCGCGACCCGACACATCACGGCCATTATCTGCAATTGCGTTCGTAATTTTGTCGATTTCATCGATAAAAATGATGCCGTATTGCGCGAGTTCGACGTTGCCATTCGCGATCTTGATGAGGTTACGGACGAGATCCTCAACATCGCCTCCGACGTAACCCGTCTCCGTAAACTTTGTCGCGTCGGCCTTCACAAATGGCACCCCAATGAGGCGCGCGATTGTCCGTACAAGATACGTTTTTCCCACTCCCGTTGGACCGAGAATCAAAACATTTTGCTTCATGTACTCGTAGCGGCTGCGATTTTTCGATGTGATGACATTGCGTACGTGATTGTAATGGTCGCAGATCGCCACCGATAATACCTTTTTTGCCTCGTCTTGTGAAATCACAAATCGGTCGAGATATTCCTTGATCTCTCGGGGCTTGTAGTTGAATTTCTGAATCTTTTGAAGCGCTTCGCGGTCATCTTCAACCGCTTCCTCCTTTGGAGCTTCTGCCTTTGCTTTTTCAAATGGAAATGCGGAAAATTGGACGTTTGCCCCAACTTTTCCCAGCACCTCACTAAACTGCTTCGTTAACTCCTCAAACGAATTTGGCTTATCATCGTCGGCCATTGGATCTCAATTTTACAGAATCAAACACACCCGCAAGACTTATAGCACTTATACTTGAGCGATCAGCTGCGCCATTGCCTCCATGACCCAGTCACGAGCAAGATCGATAGATAAGTTTTGGTCTGGAGCACAAAGTTGGAGCGTCGTTGCGGTGTTTTGCAACTCTTGAGGAAACTGCGACAAATCACCTGAGACGTTGAGCCCAATACCCGTTACCGCCAAAAGTAACTGTTCGCCTTGAACTTTAGATTCGGTTAAAATGCCGCATAGCTTCCGATCTCCAAAATAGATGTCGTTGGGATTTTTAATCGCTAACGTAATTCCGAGCCGTTCTTCGAGCATCTTCGTTAAAACCTCAGCGACTTTGAGCGAAAAATTCTGAAATTCTTTCGGCGAGCTTTGAGGACGAAAGGCAAAGCTGATATATAAATTCTGTGGATCACCACTGTACCACGTGCGCCCGAATTGGCCTCGCCCTTGGGTTTGTTGTCGCGCCATTACGGCAAACGGAAGCGCCTCATTGTTGGCAAATTTCTCAAAACAGATGTCATTTGTACTGCCAACGCGCTCGTAACTAAAAAACTTCATAACAATTATTTTACAAAAGCAAAATATTTTACAAGAAATACTGGCGTTGCCGCTCTGAAATTGGCATACTGACACGATCCATAACGCGCAACATATCTTCCCAAACAAGCCTCTTCGTTGCATTTATCGCGTTACGCAAGAGGTAGGACGGATGAAAGGTCACCATGAGCGGGATATGGCAAAATTCCTGCCAAGTACCACGAATTTGCGACATTTTTCGTGTTTTATCGTAGCCCAACAGCCCATTGACCGCTGTCGAACCGAGCGCAATGATCACCTTGGGCTGCACAATTTCGACCTGTTCGATTAAGTACGGCAAACAGAACTGCATTTCTTCTTGTGTCGGCGGTCGGTTTCCCGTCGGCATATCCAGTTCCGGGCGCCAGTTCATGATATTGCCGATATAAATTTCCTCCCGAGAGAGCCCCATCGCCGCAACAATTTTCGTTAGCAACTGCCCTGCACGGCCAACAAACGGGATCCCTTGGATTTCTTCATCCGCTCCGGGCGCCTCGCCGCAAAAAAAGAGGTCGGCATCTAGGTTCCCTACACCAAACACCAATTTTTTTCCGGGACGAACGTGTTTCAAAAGCTCAGGATTCGTCAAAACGCGTTTCTTAAGGTCCTCCCAATGCTCTTGTTTGCTGGCAAATTTACGGTTTTTTGAAGGCGCCACAACAGATATTGCTTGAGACGGATTTACTCGAACAGGATTTCTTTCTAACTCCTTTCTGTTTGAAATATCACTTTGAAGCGAATGGATTCCTTGCCAAGTAGCGCGGCTGAGCGGTACGGCTGTTATCCCTTGTTGCCGCAACGACGTTAAAACATCAATTAATAAACGCACCGCCTGCGACATAGTTTGGGAACATAGAGAATCTTTTAATGAGTAAATACTATACCGCTAAAAAAAAGGTACATTTTCGTAATGGTGCAATTCCCAGTTACCCTGATCATGTTCGATGTCAATGATGTCAAAGCGATAAAACGTTAGCTGATGCGCGCGAATGTAATGCCAACAAACAGGTCGCAGTGTCTTCTTTTTTTCTTTAGAAACGGAAAAATATCCCGAAACCAACGCCCCTTTCTGCCGCGTCCGGACCTCGACAAAAACTGTCACCGGATCGTCCAAAGCGATGATATCAACTTCACCATGTCCAAACCGATAGTTGCGCTCGAGAATTGGATAATACTTTTCCCCCGCTAAAAATTGCGCCGCAATGTCTTCCCCTTTCGCTCCAATCTGATTACGATCGCACCACACCAATTTTTTTGTTGTTTTCAGATATTGGAGCCGGGGATGAGATTCGAACTCACGACCCACGCATTACGAATGCGTTGCTCTACCAGCTGAGCTACCCCGGCACACCATCAGAACTTGAAAGTCATCGCCTCCCTGTCAATGTCATTTCCTTCGCACTGCCTCATTAAACGCGACAACACGTCTATATTTACTGCCAAAAATAATTTCCAAGAACGCAGCGTAAGGTCACCGAAAGAACATGCCACCTTGTAGTTCAACATTTTATAACGACCTGCTCTGCAAAGCTGCCCTAGCGCTAAAATTCGGAGCCGACTGTCAGATTTGAACTGACGACCGTCCGCTTACAAGGCGGGTGCTCTACCAGCTGAGCTAAGTCGGCATGGTGGGTCGACTGGGATTCGAACCCAGAACCAATGGCTTAAAAGGCCACTGCTCTACCGTTGAGCTACCAACCCCTCAGACGTCGGAAACCTAGCATCACGGCGCCTACTGTCAATTGGAAAGTGTACTAGACATTATTATTCCACCTGAAGCCTTTGCCCATAATTCGTCAGAGCGAAAATAATTGCAATCATCGTCAGTGATGGAAACAGCACCTCCCAGGGGTGTACTCCAATATGCCGAGCACCCTCAGAAATCAAAATTCCCAGCGAACTCTGAGGCGGCTGAATCCCAAGACCAATAAAACTCAAAAATGATTCCAATAAAATAACCCCCGGCAAAGTCACCGCAAAGCAGGTCAATAAAATCCGTCGTAAATTCGGCACGATGTGCCAGCGTAGGATCTGCGCTGTTGTTTCCCCAAGGCCCCGTGCGACCTGTACATAACCCGTCTCACGCAACTTTAAAACCTCGGAACGTACAATGCGTGCGGTCGTCATCCACTTGACACATCCAATCGCAATAAAGAGCACTGCAACGTTTTGGCCAAAAAGGATCATGAGAAGAATCACGATTAACGTCAGCGGAATGGGATACATTACATCCACGCCCCCCATGAGCAGCTGATCAAGCCAGCCACCATAATAACCTGACAAGGTTCCGTAAACGCCCCCTAATCCAACTGCTAATGCAGTCGCAGCGAATCCCACCGACAGAGAAATACAACAAGCATAAACAACGCGCGAAAATAAATCGCGTCCGAGAGGATCCGTACCAAACCAATGGTCAAAGCTAGGCGCTACCGAGCCCAGCGTGATATCTTGGAGATAATAGGGATAACGTGTATAACCCCAGTAGATAAAGGCCGTGACAGCCATGAGCACCCCCATCCAAAATATGAATTTCACGACACGTTTCAACAAACGGTACTTTCGGTGAAGCACCCCAGGTCGTCAAGAAAAATGCCGTAAAAGCGCAAAAATTAACAACTTCACTTGACAAAAAATTTCTTTCGCAAAGCGTGCAGGCAATGAAATATCGATTTTCTCTCATGAAATCAGCGCTATGTCGCATCGGCAATGCTACTTCTCAAGTTGGTACCTCGAACCTGATCTGCAGAAGGAGCCGGCAAGGTTTTAATCTATCAAAATTTTACATCGCTCATGCCTAACGAATACGCCATCGAAGGCCGCGTTTTTACGGTCGAGGATCCGATCTTACGCCAAGTTGGAGCACCTATTGTCAACTTCACACCAGAGTTATCGCATCTCTTCGAACAGATGCAAGCGCTCATGGAGTCTCACGATGGTATTGGTATCGCGGCGCAACAGGTCGGGCTCGGGCTTCGCTGTTGTTTCATCGACATCCGTCCCTGTGATAATCTTGAGACAATTCATTGCGTTTTCGATGGTACTGCTATCGATGATGTGCGCACAATTCTGCCGCTCCGGATTTGCAACCCTGTTATTGAAGCTACACACGGGCGCGCGCCCTGCAAGGAAGGATGCCTCTCAGTCTCCGGATTTTCAGCGAACGTCAGCCGTCCTGAGGCAATTACTGCGAGGTTTTTCGATGAAAAAGGCGTCCAACACCATATCGAATGTGACGGTATCCTAGCTCGGTGTATGTTTCACGAATTCGACCACCTCGATGGGGTCGTCTTTATCGATCGCCTCTCCTCTAAGGATGCGAAAAAATACCAGCGGTTTCTTCAAAACCAACAGGGAAAAACTAAGGACGATAGACCGTAAACAGGGTTTGCGCAATCTGGCTTGGTAGCTCTGCGACAGGGATATGGTAATCCCGTAATGCGGCGATTTTTGCGGCAGCAGTATCCGAATTTCCAGTAATCATAGCACCTGCATGGCCCATCCGCTTCGCTTTGGGTGCGCTCGAACCCGCGATAAATGCAACAAGAGGTTTCGATCCGTGTTTGAACACATATTCTGCCGCCTGAACTTCGGATAGTCCGCCGATTTCACCAATCATCACAATCGCATCGGTTTCGGGATCCTCACTTAATAACTTGACGATATCACTGTGCGACATTCCTGTAATTGGATCACCGCCAATGCCGACACAGGTCGACTGCCCAATGCCATGCTGTGATAGCTGCCACATCGCCTCGTAGGTTAACGTCCCCGATTTTGAAATAATTCCCACGCGCCCCGGAAGTGCTACCTGTGTCGGCATAATACTGGCGTCGCATTTCCCTGGACATAGGACCCCGGGGCTATTGGGTCCGATAAGCCGTGTCGATGAGCGCGCCAACCGCGCCTTAACCCGCACCATATCGTGAACCGGTATACCCTCTGTAATGACGATCACCAGGGGAATTTCGGCCTCAATACACTCAAAAATGGAATCGGTCGCAAAAGCGGGTGGCACAAAAATCAGCGCGACATTGGCTCCCGTTGCTTCTCGAGCCTCCTCCACGGTATAAAAAATGGGAATTTTTGTGGCATTACACTCTAAAAATGTCCCCCCTTTATCAGGGTTCACGCCAGCTATAATCTGACTTCCATATGCGAGACACTTTTGCGTGTGAAATCGCCCCATTTGCCCCGTAATGCCACAGACAACGATCTTTGAATGCTGATCGATTAAAATGCTCATCGCTCCTTCACTTTCGAAACAATTGTTTTTACCGCTTGATCTAAATCATTCTCTAAAATAACTGACGGCGTCCCCTCCCGTAACAGCTGTTGTCCTCGCTCCGCACTTGCTCCCTGTAGACGAACAACAACCGGCATAGTCTGAGGGCATTGTTCTAAAATTCCCTCAGCGATCACGTCACACTGTGCAATACCGCCAAAAATGTTAACAAAAATCCCTCGAGTATTGGGATTTTCCTGGACAATACGCAGCGCCTCCCGGACTTGAATCGGGTCAGCACGACTTCCGAGGTCGAGAAAGTTTGCCGCCTTTCCACCATAAAACGTAATCATATCCATTGTTGCCATCGCGAGTCCAGCACCGTTAACGACACAGGCGATATCCCCTTCCGCCGCGACATAATTCATGCCAAATCGGCTAGCACACTCTTCCAACGGATCATCCTCTGCCATATCGCGAAGTGCTTCCAACTCGGGATGTCGGTAAAGTGCATTATCGTCCAAAATAACCTTTGCATCCAACGCGATGAGCGCACCTTCCGAAGTAAGACTGAGCGGGTTGATCTCAATTAGAGTTGCATCTTTCTCATGGAATAGGCGGCAAAGATTGGAGACAAGTTCAATAAAGCTGGGAACCATGCGCCGTTCAAGTTCAAGCGCCCGCGCTAATGCCCGTATTTGAAATGTATGAATGTTGGACTCAAGATCGACAGAAATCGAATTAAGATTCCCCGCGTTCACCTCAATTTCAACGCCACCAGAACGCGAAACCGTTATCATGGGCTTCGCGGTGTTGCGATCAATCTGTACACTTAAATAGTACTCGTGCTCAACTTCAACGACATCGCAGAGATAGAGAGCACGAATCCGCTTCCCCTGAGACCCCGTTTGATTTGTTACCAGAATACCTCCAAGTGTTTGTTGGATATAACGCGCTGTATCCTCGGCACTACGCGCCAAATAAACGCCCGGGAGATTCGTTCCAACAATTGTCCCTTTTCCACGCCCACCCGCATGAATTTGCGCCTTAATCACTGCTTTTTCGGGGAAACGCTCTAATGCGATCGGAATCTCTGAAAGGCTACGAATAACGAGGCCCTCTGTTGTCGGAATGTTATACTCAACGAAAAGCTCCTTGGCCTGGAATTCGTGGATATTCATTGTTCAAACCGCATCCACAACAATGACCAATCGCAGCGGCATTTCAAGTAGGAAAGAACGGCTCGTGCGACATGTTACAATTTTATCTTGACGGTTTATTGCGGATTTCAATGGTCGGCGAAAGGTTTAGCGCGAGCGTAACTCAATTGGCAGAGTGCCACCTTGCCAAGGTGGATGTTGAGGGTTCGAACCCCTTCGCTCGCACCACTTTGCTGTCTGTTATTTCCGAATCGTTTTGCCGGGACCTTTTCTAACATTCAAAGCAGTATAGCGTTCATACTCACCAATGAGGTCCTCGAGCTGTTCCCTCGACTGTGTTTCCAGCCATAATACGCGCTCGGCAAAACTCTTGGAGAGCACTTCTACCAGAGAACACTTCTCTTGAAACTCCTCAAAAATTGGCGGTGCAACGAGAATTTCTGCCAGCTTATGTGCCCTAACCTCCGCGGAATATTGCGGCCCCTTCATGTCTGTGTTTCTACCGGATTACGACTTATTGACAACTCGATTCGCAAAGCCTCTATTTTTTGAATTTGTTTTTACAACAGCGAGGCATCTACACTTCCGGCGTCATCGATATTTTCCAAATAAACTACCAATAAAGCACGCCCAGAGTGCACTTTGAACTCCAAATCACGGCAACAAGAACGGTTAAAACAAGAACTGTGCGTTGGAAACCGCAATAAATAATATTCCAGCTCCCACTTCAAACCGTGTGTAGAAATCACAGCCTCCGGTACACCGAAAAAAGAAATTTTTGTATTTTGTGGGAATGAAAGTCGACGCGTTCCCGTAAGACCCAGCAAGAGATTGGGGGCATCATATCCCACACATACTATCTGGGACAGAAGTTCGATATTGTATAAAACGTGATCAATATATCCGCCACCAATGCCTAAAACAACTGCTGGAAATAACCGATACGCTCTTAGAAACTGAATTGCTTTTTCAAAATCCGAAAAATTTTGGTCTCTATTTTGAATCCATATGCTGCCCTGGCTCGGTGTTGCGGTGCCAAGACTATCACCGTCGCCAATCACAACAGACGGCGTAATACCCATTTCTTGCAGCGTTACCGAGGCGCCATCGGTCGCAATAATGGGAAGATGAAAACTTCGAATAAGTTCCGGAGATGGCAACCGGCTATTGAGACACAACACCGAACGGTAAGTTCCTAACGAGGGAAGTATTTGGAGCAACTGCCGATCGGCAACATTCATACTTTTAGGCTAAAAACTTCGGCTCGGGAAATTGGCGAAAGACCTTTTTGAGGTATTCCGCGCGTACATGGTCATCGGCCTCACTCAACGAGTCAGAACTTTCTAAGACACTTAAAACCCCTTGCTGAGAACTCGTCAGAAACCAATCAATCTCTGAACGATAGGACGCGTCAAACATCTCTAAATCGACAGCGAACCGCATCCAGGCGAGTAATTTTAATGCTTCTTCTTGCGAAATCTGGTAACTCGAACAGAGCACACCATACATGCGCCCGACCCAATCACACACCAGCGTACGGTTATCCTGTATCGTGAGAAAATCCTTGCGCGCTTCTTGCTCTTGTTCGACGATCGTCTCAACAACGTGTTTTAACCGGCGTAATTCCTCGGATTCTTTAATGCCAAGCGTTGCAGCATTCGAAATAACAAAAAGCGCAGGAGCGGACGTTTCTGCGCTTCCGGTCCTTTGGAGCGTAATACCAATCTGTTGGAGCGCCACAGCGAGATGGTCGATTTGTTCCATCATCGCAAGTCCCGGGAGATGTACAAATACCGAAGCCCGCATTCCCGTGCCTACATCATTGGGATTAGCAGTTAAATAGCCCCACTGTTCCGAGAATACGTAACTCCCATCGTCAAGCATATCATCGAGTGTCGTACAATGCTCCCAATTATTTTCAAGCTGTAGGCCACCCATGGAGGTCCGGATACAAACATGATTTTCCTCATTTATCGCGACTGAACATCGCTGCCGAGTGCTACAAAAAATGCCATATCCCTTTTGTAAAACTTGTTCCGATGAGCGTGTGGCTTTTCGGTGTCGGGATGATTTTTCAGAAGAAATCACAGGGCCCAATAAATCAAGATCCTGTAGTGCCTCTACTTCGATAGGAGATAACGTCGACCGATCTAAGTATACATCGAAAAATCGACTATTTCGAAGCTTCGACGTAACAAATGTCGCCACACTTTCCCGCTCCGGCTGGCTCGCCTTTTGAGGGAAACGATAGGCCTCGAAATTTCGTACTAGCGAGATGTGGGAACGAACGACAATCGCCTGACTATCGTTATGCTGCTTTTGGTAAGCCAAACATAGCGTCTTAACCGCGCTCATTTTCTGAAAGTTGGTCGCGTAAGATTGCCACTTCTTCAAAACGCTCTTCCTCGATCGCCTTTTTGAGCTTTAACACAAGCGTGTCCGGCTCTTTCAATACCCTTTTTTTAGTTACCCTGGTACGTAACGGTTTAGGGCGACGCCCTACATGATGGAACGACTTCTGATTACCACAAAGCATCGCCATCAAATCGTTTTGGAGATCCTCATAACATTGTACACAACCCACATGCGATCTTTTCATTAACGTTTCCGCCGTACAGCCACAACCGGAACAATGCCGCGGAGAGCGCGTTTGAGAAACGCTTAACTGATTGAAAAGCGTCGCACTTACACTTTGGACAATTGAAAATGGCAAGGAACTGTTGGACAAAACGCCGTAATTTCGAGCACAGGATTCACAGAGGTCAACCGAACGTTCGATTTCTCCCTCAAGCTGCTGAAGATGAACAACTGCGGGCGCTCCACAAACACTACATTTCGCACGCTCCATCTTACATCGTCATTCCACCGTCAACGGTTAAAACCTCGCCCGTAATGTAGCTTGCCGCATCGGAACAAAGAAAATCGACCGCATTAGCGACATCTTCCGGACTTCCCATACGCTTCATGGGAATTAATTTTCGCATTTCCTCAACGGCCTTTTCGGGCAATACAGCTGTCATATCGCTCTCGATAAACCCCGGCGCTACGGCATTGACACAGACTCCCCGCGAGGCGACTTCCTTCGCAACGGATTTCGTAAAACCAATAATTCCCGCCTTGGCGGCAGCGTAGTTTGCTTGCCCGAAATTCCCCATCTTACCAACCACAGAAGAGATATTGACAATCCGTCCCCAACGACACTGAGTCATACCGCGCAATAGCGCCTTAGTCCAGTAAAAACAACTATTCAAGTCAGTCCGCAAAACGTCTTCCCAATCCTCATTTTTCATCCGCAGAACAAGCGTATCCCGCGTAATGCCCGCATTGTTCACTAAAATATCGATATGCGGATGTTTTTTCAATAACGCAGCAGCAGCAGCCTCCACCGCGGCACCATCGGCGACATCGACAGAAAACGACTCCGCTGAATAACCTTCCCCCCGGATAGTCTCGGCAACTTTTTCGCAATTCGACGAACGACTCACGCAAATTACGTGGGCAGAACGGGAAAGTTTTTTAGCGATCGCAGCTCCAAGCCCTCGACCCGCTCCCGTCACTAACGCGACCCGCTTTGCGCCTTTCTCAACCATGACCGCATTATGACCAATGTATTTTCTTCCGTCAACACGCGTTTTGCGTATCGCATTGCGTTTTATCGTCTCCGCGAATGCAACTCCTGCCGGCCCGGCCGCTGGAGCTGTTCATTGCTAGAACTTTTTTGCGGAAGCTCACGTTTTCTTGTGTATTTGCGAAACTCATCCTCCTTGCCCAAACGTTCGTAGGTCGCCGATTCGATCTTATCCTGCTTCGACTTATAGGGCTTCATCAGATTAAATTCATCGCGATCTAATGTCGTCTCACCCGAGAGTCGGCTATCCTGGAAGAACCGATCATAGGTCCCTAACTCCGAATCGGTTGTATCAACCAGCGTCGGGGTGATAATATAGACGCGCTCCATCACCTCCGTACTATTCGTCGAAGCTTTAAACAAATGCCCCAAGAGGGGTATGTCTTTGAAAAATGGAAGCCCTTTGGCACTCTTTTTGTGTATTTCATGGAAATAACCTCCAATAAACAAACTCTGCCCCACATAAATGGACGCTTCGGTATTCACAGTGTTTGTATCCGTTTTCGGTTCTGTAGAACCTCCTTCTTCTGTTGGATCCTGAGTAAATTTACCATCACTTACATCAATCAATAGCTTAATTTTTGGAGCACCTTTATCATTAAAACTCCCCGGAACAATATGCGGAACTACCACAAGCTTCGTTGATACTGAAACATCAAACAGGTCGCCCGCTTTTTGCCCTGAGACTTTAACATACATCGTGTGGGAACTGTCAACAACGGCAGCAATGTTATCGAGTGTAATAACCGAGGAACGCGTTAATGTTTGTGCATTACCAACGTCCTCTAAAATATCGAGTGTCTCTTCAAATCCAAAATTGCGGAATAGGTTACCGAGATTAATCGTAAAGCGCGTATTGAGCTCTTGTTTCTCATAGTTCTCTGTAAATGTAAATTTCCCTCTCCTAATGTTAGGTTCAAACTTCGAACCGATATTTAAGACTCCACTTCGTGAGATATCGACCACCGCGACATCGATTCGGATGGCTTCACGCGGAACATCGAGTTGCTCGATAATTTGTTCAATGAAGCGCATATCCTGGTGCTTGGCCTTTACAATCACTGCATTGAGACGCGTGTCGTAGGTGATAAAAATATCGCCGACATTGGAGGGTTTGTCGGAATTTATGTTCTTATCAGCATCTTTGTTGGATCCTTCGTCTTTACTCTCCTTACTTTGTGTACGACGTGCCTCGGCAGGACCGACCATGGCATCGAGCGGGGTCGCGGAACTCGGAGACGGATCCTTACCGATATTCATCCCCAAATTGGCTTCTCCAACGGGCCCCGGAAGACTCCCTATAATTTGCTGGAGCATACTTGCAACACCGGGAATGTTCATATTACCGCCACGGTAACTCACGGACATATCGTACGCCCAGGCGTGTTTCAATGGAAATGTCCGAATATCGTAGACATCGCTAACGCGCTCAATGACGACTTTTGAGATAAGTTCTTCAAGCATCTCCATTAACTTTGGTGGACCGCTGACAACGAGAATTCCCGCGGTTTCCATCGGACGGAAATTGATATTAGAGCTTAAGTAGCCCAACTGCGTAATGACGCGGATCAATGTCCGCATCTCATCACGTCCCATCTGCAGGACCTTAGACTGGATCTCTCCGCTCTTGTAAACGTACAGCAAACTGCCATCGTAGAACCAAACGAGCCCATAGGCGCTCACAATATCCTTCCAAAATTGTCGCGCCGAGACATTGCTAAATTTACCGTTCACCACGTCGTTGACCGCATCGCTCACGATGACATCGACAGACTGCGCGCTACAAAAACTCCGCACCAGTTCTTTGAGCGATTGATTTTTTGCGAAGTGGTAGTAGTCGCTTTCCTTCCAGGGTAACAAATCCGCTGGATCGCCATCCGCGAGCATCATCGGGTTAACAGTCGTAATCTGCGTTAAATCAATAATGGGGTTATCGGAATCTCCCGAAACTTGGCGATTTTTCGCCTGCGTTAACTCCTGAGGCACCGGTATCGCCGTCGATCGAGTCGTAGCTGAAGATTTCGCTTCTACTTTTGGCGTTGTAACAGCTGGAATCAATTTAGGAAGCCCGGCTTCTGTTAAAATTTCTGCCAGCGATTCCTTGATGGAGGCCTTCAGGGAATCTTTCATCGCCGAAAGTTCTACGGCACTAGATGCTGTTGTTTCTTTGGAGGGTTGAGGTCCAGGCGCAACTTGCGTGTTTTCTTTTTTTGCGATGGATTGTACGGCCGTATTAGGTGTTTTTTTGGCTTCCGATACGGATGATTTTTGCGCTGCAGTTGTTTCCTTCTTTGCTTTTGACGCTGGAAACTTGTCCTTTTGCGTTACATTCGATTCTGGTTTCGTCTGGGATTTAGCCAACTCTTTGGGTGTTGTGGACGTAGCCTGAGATTTTGGTGCTGCCGCTTTATTTCTAGCCTTTGGTGCTGTTGATTTCGGTAAATCCGACTGCTTCGAGGATTTGGTCGTTGATTCCGACGCAGTATGCTTTGCCGTTTCGGCTTTTTTAGATTTACGTTTCGGCTGTCGCGTCAACTTCCCCTCGACGACATGAATCTCACGTCCACCAAAACGATCCTTTTTAGGGGCTTTGGGCGTTTTCGCCGTTTTTGTTACATCCGATGGTGTTTTCTCTTCTGCACCCTGAAGAGCGCTCGAATAGAGAAAACATGCCCCAATTGCTGCATAAATGATCGACCGATTCATAGTTTAATATCCCAATACATAAAGCCGTTCCGTTGGTACCGCGGTGGGGTACGCAAACGCATCAACCCAAAACGCTAAATTCGCGGTGAATGTCTCCGCTTCCTGAAAGATGTTGTCGAGAAAAAGCTTCGATAAGGGCCGGCGATGTAGTAGATAAACTGTTGCCATTGGCGGATCGTAGGCCAAAACGTCATCCGTTTGCGGAACACGCGCTAAATTCCATCGCAAAAGATGTTGAACGGACTCAAAATTCGTCGCTTGAATCGGTGCGATTTCACCCCAAAAGTACAGCCAGTTACTCCGACAAAAACAACGGACTTTTAATGCTTCATCAATAACGACCTCGAGCGCATCGGCTGTTTCTGCGTCGCCAACGCAAAAATACTGCGCCAACGCCGCCATTGCTTCCCCATCCTCCATCGCACCGTGTTTTTACAAAAATTTATGACATTGGCAAGTTTTAATCGCATCTGATTTTTGGAGTTGTCTCCGGATGTGTGCTTCACTTGGATTTTATGGATGACAGCGTTGATTCGCAGCAGATCTAACGAAAAAATCAAGTTTATCAATAGACTCAAAAAACCCGCACATCGCAAGCAATATAATCTTTTTCTCGTCGAAGGATTTCGAGAAATTACGCGAGCTCAGGCCGGTGGCTACGTCCGGGAATTGTTATTTTGCCCTGAATTATGGACTGATCACGAATCCGCGCAATCACTCGTAACACAGCTCGAAAACGCAAGAATTCCCATAACAGAGGTTTCATCCGAGGTCTTTTCTAAAATTTCCCTTCGGGAACACGGTGACGGATTATTGGCTCTTGGAACTGCAACTGCTCTAGATTTTAACAACTTTACCCCTAACAACCCTGCATTTTTACTCGTTACCGAGGGAATTGAAAAACCTAGCAACTTTGGTGCAATCGTTCGTACCGCGGAATCAGCGGGTATCGACGCGGTCATCGTTCTCGATCAATCAACGGAAATTTTTAACCCCAACGTGATCCGTAATTCCCAGGGCGCCGTCTTTTCGATGCCAATTTATCACGCGACGACGGAAGCATTTTTGGACTTTACGGCACGACATCATATCACTACTTTCGTCACGACTCCCCACGCGGAACGGCTCTATTTTGAAGGAAACCTTCAACATTCGGCGGCGATCCTCGTCGGCTCCGAAAGCCACGGCGTCAGCGAGCACTGGCTCCAACAGGCCCATACAATCCGGATTCCGCAGCAGGGAATTTCGGACTCGCTCAATGTCTCAGCTGCCACGGCCGTTGTACTTTATGAATGCGTTCGGCAACGATGGATTCGCGTTTGACACTAGTACCCTGCGTTTTTAGAAAAAAGCGCTATGTTTGAGTCGATTACCGACAAACTCAGCCAGGTTTTCCGGACCTTACGTGGCACACATAGGCTCTCTGAAAAAAATATCGCGGATGCCTTGGGCGAGATTCGCACGGCACTTCTTTCGGCCGATGTCAATTTTACTGTTGCCAATAACTTCATCCAACGCACTCGGGATCGATGCCTCGGGAAAGAGGTGCTGCAAAGCGTTACACCAGATCAACAATTCATTAAAATCGTTTTCGACGAGCTTGTCACATTACTAGGCGAACGCGAGGTTCCAACGCTCAATGCGGCGCGTCCCCTCAAAATTCTCATCGTCGGCCTTCATGGGTCGGGAAAGACAACAACAGTCGCCAAGTTAGCACGTTTTTTGAAACACAAAGCAGGTTTCAGCTCGCCGCTTGCTGTTGCGTGTGATGTCTATCGGCCGGCAGCTATCGATCAGCTCGAGCAACTCTCTCAGCAAATTGGCATTACCTGTTACACAGAACATAACACGAAAGATGCGATTAAGATTACCCGCGATGGACTTCATAGTGCCCAAGAGAGTGGGAATGACGTCATTTTATTCGATACCGCGGGACGTCTCCAGATCGATCAAGACCTGATTCATGAGGTGCAGCAAATTGAAAAGGCCGTACAGCCACAGGAGGTTTTTCTTGTCGCCGATGGCGCACTCGGACAGGAGGCTGCGAACGTTGCTCAAAAGTTTCGCGAAGCGTTACCGTTAACAGGAATCATCCTCACCAAGCTCGATGGCGATACCCGAGCTGGCGCAGCGCTCTCGATGAAGGAAATAACGGGCATTGCAATTCGTTATATTGGTACAGGCGAAAAGCTCGACGCGTTTGAAATCTTCCACCCCGAGCGTATCGCGCAACGAATCTTAGGGATGGGCGACGTAGTTTCGCTCGTCGAAAAAGCCCAAGAGCAGGTCGACGAGACCAAGGCAAAAGAACTCGAAAAGAAGCTCAAAAAAGGAAAATTCGATATGAACGATTTCCTGAGCCAGCTTCAGTCGATTAAAAACATGGGGCCACTCGAATCGCTCATCAAACACCTCCCGGGGATGCACCAACTCAATCTCGGTCCTGAGGCCAATACCCGTGTTCAACGAACGGAGGCAATTATTTATTCGATGACGCCTAAAGAACGTGCCAACCCCGGCATTATCGACGGCTCGCGACGGCTACGAATCGCACACGGTTCGGGGACCTCTGTCCAGGACGTCAATGCGCTCCTCAAAAGCTTTAAACAGATGCAAACGGTGATGAAAAAGGTTAAAGGTTCCAAGGTCAACCTCGCCTCGCTCTTTGGCGGGCGTTAATTTACTCATGCGTCGCCTTATGATTGGTTGTGTACACATTTACCGGTTTTTTTCACCGGTGAAGTTGTTATTATTTGGCACTTATTGTCGTTGTCGCTTTACGCCCACCTGCTCGGAGTTTGCGCTACGTGTCCTTAAAAAATATTCCTTGGCTAAAGCGTGTGAGCTTATTCTCCAGCGTCTCGCGCGTTGTCATCCCTTTTATCATAAATAATTTTGTCCATTGCCTATCACAACCGAAACGCTTACCCTTTGCTGACGAAGAAGATGGACCCGGCTAACCCCAAACATATCGCGATCATTATGGACGGCAATCGCCGGTGGGCACAGCAGCACCATCTACCGACGTTTTTCGGCCATCGCCGTGGGGTTCATGCCGTTACTCAGGCCGTACAAGCTGCGCTCCGTCATAAAATCCCCTACCTCTCATTTTTTGCATTTTCGACAGAGAATTGGAAACGTTCCGCCGCTGAAATCGACTACCTTATGGGCCTCTTTCGGCGTTCTATTGAACATTTTCGTCGGTGGGTCCAACGTTATGCCATTCGTATACGGTTTATTGGAAATCGAACAGTGCTAAACCCAACGTTACAGGAGAAAATGCAAGCGCTGGAAAATGCTTCAGCCTCTAACGACGCGCTGACCGTTGTGATTGCGATCAACTACGGCAGCCGCGACGAACTGATTCGAACCATCGCGTCACTGACAGAATTAGAAAAAGAACACATTACTTGGGAGTTATTAAGGGAAAAATTGGATACTCGCGGACTCCCCGATGTCGACCTGGTGATCCGCACTTCCGGAGAGCAGCGTTTGAGTAACTTTCTACTGTTACAATCGGCTTATGCCGAAATTATTTTCCTTCAACAGGGGTGGCCCGATTTCTCGTCACAGGATTTTGAGGCCGCACTTTTAGAATATCAACACCGACAACGGAATTTTGGACAATGATCCGACGCACTTTAAGTACGATTTTTTTATGGAGCTTGATTGGCGCTGTTTTAGCGATTTTGGGAACACCCGGTGGCGTTTTTCTCCTCATTTTTGCCGCCTCGCTTACCCAATACGAGTTCTATCAACTCGTAGAGCAAATGGGAAACCGCCCGTACAAATATACGGCAACTTTGTTTGGAACATTCTTTTTGCTCCATGTTTACGCGCAACCCATTGGACTGAGCACGATCAGTTCCGCCGTCGCCGCAACCACATTTCTTACAGTCTTATACTCGACGACAATCACTCTCAAACAAACTCCTGAGGCAATTTTAAAATCCCTAATTCCAACGCTTTTTGGTTTTGCTTACATACCCGTTTTATTCGCATTGCCGATCGAATTTATTAAAAATGGTCCACTTTATTACAGCTCTGAAATTGTCGCGACCTTATTAATTATATGGATGATTGTCGTCATCAAATGCGCTGATGTCGGCGGATTGTTAGTGGGCTGTCTTATTGGGAAACATCACATCGCACCTGCGTTTAGCCCGAAAAAAACTTACGAGGGATTATTGGGATCGTTGATCTTTTCCATTGCTGCCGGCGTGATTTTCAGATGCTGCTCCGATCACCTTTGGCCGAACGATTTCACGCTTACAGCGACCATTATCATCGCAGCGATTTTATCGTTTTTTTCCCTTATTTCTGACCTCGTCGAATCGGGACTCAAGCGCCTCGCCAACGTAAAAGATTCAGGGAATTCGATCCCGGGCATTGGCGGTATCTTTGACCTCACCGACAGTCTTGTCCTAACGTTGCCTCTCGGAGTTATTCTTATTAAAACTTTTGTGCTCTGTTAAATGGCTACTGGAACGCTTTTTGTTGTTGCGACACCGATTGGGAATCTCAACGACCTTTCCCCTCGAGCAGCCGAAACGTTGCGGTGTTGTACGACAATCGCATGCGAGGATACGCGTGTTTCCAAAAAAGTTTTCCAAAACATCGGCGTTACGGCCAACCTCATCGCTTACCACGATCTCAACGAAATCACACAGGCCGTCAATCTGGTACAAAAGTTACGCGATGGAGAAAATCTCGCCGTGGTCTGTGACGCAGGGACACCGACGGTCAGTGATCCGGGATTCCGTATTGTTCGTGAGTGCCAAAAAATTCACATTCCCGTTGTTCCAATTCCGGGACCTAATGCCGCAATCACTGCGCTCTCGGCCTCGGGGTTGCCCACAAATCGCTTTTTATTTTTAGGTTTTCCGGGACACAAACAACATGCGCGTCTCCAATTGCTCGAAGAATTTCGGAATTTCAACGCAACACTTATTTTCTACGAATCCTGTTACCGCGTCGAAGCATTTTTACAAGACATCGCGCACGTTATGGGGCCCCAACGCGTTATTTCGGTCGCTAAAGAACTTACCAAGCTCCACGAAACCATCTTAACGGGAACCGCCAGCGACCTTTTATTACAACTTCCTCCACTCAAAGGAGAATTTGCCGTCCTTATCGCGCCACCGGAGTTTGTTCTATGAAACAACACGCGGGAGCGTAAAGATCGATTCGACGAGGCTCCTGGTATAAGTCTGTTGCGGGTGTTTGAGAATTTCTTGCGGCGTTCCTCTTTCAATGATTTTTCCGTTACTAAGCACACACACTTCATCGGCAAGCGAAGGAAGGAGCGCGAAATCATGGGTAATCAACAACAATGCAAAACCCAAATCCTGTTGAAGTCGACGGATAAGATCGAGGATTTGTTTTTGTAAAACAACGTCGAGCGCCGTTGTTGGCTCATCGGCGACGAGAATTTTGGGTTTATTCACTAACGCCAGCGCAATCATCGCGCGCTGTTGCATCCCCCCGCTAAGTTCGTGCGGATAGGCACGTAAAATTCTCGAAATATCCTGAAATCCGACATGCTCTAAAATCGTTCGGATCTTTTTCTCGGCCCCCTTCTCCTGTACAATTTCGCGCAACTGGTATCCGATTGTCAGCGACGGATTCAGGGCCAATGCGGGCTCTTGAAAAATATATGCCAGGTCGCAGCGCCGTAGCTGTTCCAGATCTTTAGGAGAAAAACCTAAAACGTCCCGCCCCTCGAAAAGAATTTTCCCCGAGATTTCGACATTGTCCGATAGGCGTACCAAGTTCGTCGCAATGAGTGTTTTCCCACTTCCGCTCCCCCCAACGAGCGCTAACGTTTTTTTGGGAAAAAGATCGAAGCTGATCCCCGATACCGTCGGCTGCGCTACATCTCTAAAACGTATACTAAGCTCACGAACTGAAAGTAGAGGATCCGGCATTCTACCAGCAATTGATATAAAGGGTTGCAAAAAAGTCGAGCTCTTTAGGATGCGCCCAATAGGTGAATTTATGGATAGAGACATCATTATCTCTGGGGTGCATCTCGACCTTACCGAGGCGCTGAAACAAATCGTTACGGAAAAAGCCGAAAAGCTCTACCGTCGCGATGAACGGATTATCCGTATCCGTTTCGACCTCGAGCACGTGACGACAAAAGATCCTGCGACGGAATTTGTTGCCAAAGGACATATCGAAATTCAAGGTCCTGATATCATTGCGTCCTCTGCGAGTGACGATCTTTACAAATCCATCGATCTACTCATCCAAAAACTTGACCGCCAGTTGAGTGAGCGCACCAAAAAGTAGAACAATTTACTTTTTCAAAAAGAAAAGGTCCTCTTTTGAGGGCCTTTCTTATTACTGTTACTCAACAACGATGTTGAGAATTTTTCCAGGAATGTAGATCTTCTTGATGATTTTATGATCGCGGAGATAGGGTTCGATTTTAGATAGTGCCTGCGCCTTTTCTTCGACCGCCGCTTGCCCTGTTCCAGAAGGGACCTCCAACTCACCACGAACCTTACCATTGATTTGGACAACGATTTTTTGCGTTGAGGATTTTGCTATCGTCTTAGCAACTGGCCACGGTACATGTGCGATCGAAAATGGCTCACCGATGCGATACCATAGCTCCTCTGCAATATGGGGCGCAAACGGCGCTAAGAGTTGAAGAAATTGCCGCCCCTGCTCCTTGGTCAATCCGTGGTTTTTCGCGTTGTTAACAAAAATCATCATCTGCGAAATCGCCGTATTGAACTGGAGCATCTCGATGTCGTTTGTCACTTTCTCGATCGTCTCATTGATACTTTTCTCGACTTCAGACACTGGAACATCGATAAACGGCTTTGTCTCCCCATCTGCACCAATGTACATCGTCCATACTTTTTTCAAAAAGCGGTGAACGCCCTCAATACCACGCTCACTCCACGGCTTCATCGCGTTCAGTGGCCCCAAAAACATCTCATAAAGGCGCAGCGAGTCCGCACCGTACTGTTGGACGATATCATCCGGATTGATAACATTGCCTCGACTCTTCGACATCTTGCTACCATCACTTCCCAAGATAATCCCTTGATGATAGAGTTTTGGAAAGGGCTCCTTCGAAGCTTTGATTGCACCAATATCATACAAAAACTGATGCCAAAACCGCGCGTAAAGTAAGTGCAATACGGCATGCTCAGCACCACCGATGTAAAAATCCGGACAGCCCCAGTAGGCTTCCGCCTCCGGATTAACTAGTGCCGCTTCTTCATGAGGTGAAAGATAGCGCAAGTAGTACCAACATGAACCGGCCCACTGAGGCATTGTATTGGTCTCACGTGTCGCCGGTACTTTTCCCTCGCCAGAATTTTGCGAGATCGCACCGATATGCAGGTCAACATAAACATGGAGCCAATCCTGGGCGTTCGCTAGTGGACTTTCACCGCTATCTGATGGTAGGTACGACGTTACCTCGGGAAGCTTGAGCGGTAGTTGATCCCATGCTACCGGAATCGCGCACCACTCGACACCATCTTTCGTATAACTGACCGCTTCTTGAGGGACGTCGTCTTTAAAATACGCCTTTCCACTCTGGAGCGCTTGATCATATGCCGCGCGCTCAATCCACAAAATCGGAATCGGTTCGCCCCAGTAACGTTGACGAGAAAACAGCCAATCGCGGAGCTTATACTGGATCGCGCGATTCCCACAGCCTTGTTCCTCCAAAATCTCAATTACCTTCTTTTTCGCTTCCTCATTCGTGAGGCCATCACAAGGTCCGGAATTGATCATTACACCCTCCGCAATGTAGGCTTGATCTTTAGGCGCTTGGCTCGGATCACTAGGCTGAATGACCGGGATAATGGGCAAATGAAATTCTTTGGCAAAGGCGTAATCGCGCTCATCGTGTGCCGGTACCGCCATAATCGCTCCCGTACCATAGGAAATCAAAACATAATCCGCGATCCAAATCGGAATTTCACGACCGTTCAACGGATTGCGCGCGTAACTTCCCGAAAACACACCGGTTTTATCTTTGGCGAGGCCCGTTCGCTCCAAATCGCTCTTATGTTTCGCTTGCTCGACATAGGCATCAACAGCCTTCCGTTGCTCCGAACTTGTAATTTTCGACACTAATGGATGCTCCGGGGCGATGACTAAAAATGTTGCTCCGTAAAGCGTATCTGGGCGCGTGGTATAAACCGAAATCTTTTCTCGAGGATTCCCGACGACTTCAAAATCAACCTCCGCACCTTCTGAACGCCCAATCCACTCAATCTGTTGCCGCTTGGTCGAATCCGGCCAATCGAGATCGTTAAGCCCCTCTAAAAGACGGTCAGCATAACGGGTAATCCGCAAAACCCATTGCCGTAAATTACGTCGCTCGACAGGAAACTCTCCACGCTCTGACTTTCCATCAATGACCTCTTCATTGGACAGTACTGCCCGCAGTTCGGGGCACCACCATACCGGCTTATCACCGACATACGCAAGACCGTGCTTAAACAATTGCAAAAAGATCCACTGCGTCCATCGGTAGTAATCGGGTGACGTCGTGTTGACTTCGCGATCCCAATCAATTGCAAACCCTAGCGATTGAATCTGGGTACGGAAACGGTCGATGTTCGCCGCCGTATTAATCGAAGGGTGTTTACCAGTCGCGATCGCATGTTGCTCTGCCGGGAGACCAAACGCATCCCACCCCATTGGATGCAATACATTGTACCCCTTCGCCCACTTATAACGCACTAAAATGTCCGACGCGGTATAACCCTCGGGGTGGCCGATATGCAGCCCTGCGCCTGAAGGATAGGGAAACATATCTAAGGCATAATATTTTTTTCCATTGCCATCCTGTGCACAAAAAGTCTTTCCCTCAAGCCACTTCTTTTGCCAAAACGGCTCAATTTTTTGAAAATCGTACGACGCACGCTCCTGAACCATAGGTAAGGACGTAATTTTTGTGCAAAAAGGACAAGCCTATTATGGCTCGCGTGGGGATATTGAAGTTTTCGGCCGACGTAGGTACAACAACGCAACGCCTAAAAGAAATAGGTAGAGGCTGTAATACTGTCCCCGTGTCATTCCAAAAATGAGTGACGCATCGGGCTCTCGCAAAACCTCGCAAATGATCCGCATCAACGCGTACCCAACGAGAAAAATACCACTAATTATCCCAGAACGCCATGTTCGCAATTTTGTCGTACCGTACTGCCTATAAAGCAAAATTTGAAGAACAATGAAGAGGGAAAATCCTTCAAGAAAAGCCTCGTATAATTGCGATGGGTGGCGAACAAATGGATCGGTACGGGGGAAGATAACGCCCCAAGGGACCTCTGTAACGCGTCCGACGAGTTCTGAATTAATGAAGTTGCCTAATCGCCCTAAACCGAGACATAACGGAATGGTGGCGGCAAAAAGGTCCGCAATCCAAAACACATCGCAGTGGTAACGCCACGCAAAATAAAACAACGCCAAAATAGCTCCAAGAAAACCTCCATGGCTCGCCATGCCGCCCTCCCAAACACGAAAAACGACGAATGGATCCCGAACAAAGTGATCAAAATTGTAAAAAAAACAGTACCCAATACGTCCCCCAATGACAGCTCCTAACGCGAAAATAAACAATAGACGATCGCTTTGGGCGGTATCTAGCGGTGAAATCTTTTGTCGGGAATAGCGGTACAAAAAAAACTCTAAGAGGAAAAAATTGACGACATAAAACAGCCCATACCAGCGGATTCCCTCCAAACCCCAACCCGACGGGAAATGGACCAAAAACGGATCAATCGCAACTTTCCAGTAACCCAGCACTTAATGATGGAATTCCGCAGCAATCTCCTCTAATCGCTCCTCGGCGTCGACGTACAACGGCAAGCGGACTTCGGCTGAACGCAAAATCCTTCGTGATGCGAGCACATACTTGATAACGATTGGATTAGGCTCTTCAAACAACAATCGCATTTTTGGAATAAGAGCCGTATGAATCGCACGCACCTCCGTGAATTTCCCGGCATTTGCTAAGTCGACAAGTTGCTTCATCTCTCGAACTAAAACGTTAGAACAAGCACTGATAACGCCACAAGCACCCAAAGCCATAAACGGGAGTGTCATGTTATCGTTACCGCTCAAAATTGCGAAATCTTCGGGCAACGAGCGATAAAGGTCGTCAATGCGAGAACAACAGTTAGTCGCCTCTTTGATACCTACGATGTTTTTGTTTTCTTCCGCAAGGCGGATTACGTTGTCGATGGAAATCTCCACTCCACAACGAATGGGGTTTGAATACAGAATAATTGGGCGACGTGTCGACTCCGCGATTGCCGAATAGTGTTCAAAAATCCCAAGGTCGCTCGGACGGTTGTAATAAGGCGCGATCACAAGGTAAGCATCAATCCCCGGCATTTGCTCTAGGATCGTCATTTTTTCGATCGTTTCGTGAGTATTGTTGCTACCGATGCCCACAATCAATTTTTGCTTCGCACAACACTCGCGAGCACAGTTAATCGCCTGTCGTAATTCCTCAAACGTGATTGTCGGCGACTCCCCCGTTGTCCCACCGACAACAATACCATCAGCAACCTCCTGTTCCGCCAGAAGACGCTTAAAACTCATCGCATCAAAAACGCCATCGCAAAATGGTGTGATCAAAGCCGTTATCAACCCCGAAAACATGCTCATATGCAAGGGACAACTCTGAACGCATATCGTTAATTTTCAATCAAATTCGCATATACAGGGCATTCATTTCGTCATAAATTGAGTTGCGATCTTTGCGAGCATCGATACCGCCTTAACCCTAGTGTTATGAAGAAGTTTTATCTGACAACCGCGATTGACTACGCCAATGGACACCCCCACCTTGGACATGCTTACGAAAAAATTCTCGCGGATGCAATTTGCCGCGTCCATCGACTACAGGGGGATGACGTTCACTTTTTAACGGGACTCGACGAACATGGCCAAAAAGTCCAGCAAACCGCAGAATCCCAAAATATCACTCCTCAAACGCTTTGTGATCGCGTCGCTGATGAGTTTATCGCGATGTGCCAGTCGCTCCATATCGCGTACGACGACTATATTCGGACAACGCAACCTCGGCATGAACGCGTTGTTCGGGAAATCCTTCAGAAGCTCTATGATCAGGGCGAAATTTATCAGGCGCAATACACGGGATTTTACAGTGCACGCGTCGAACGGTTTCTACAAGAGAAAGATAAGGTTGATGGCGTTTGGCCGGAACTCGAGTTTGGTGAAGTCACGGAAATTACGGAAACCAATTACTTTTTCCGTCTCCAAAAACACAAAACTTGGCTAATCGAGTATATTGAAAAGCATCCCAATTTCATCTTCCCTCAGTTTCGCGCCAAGCAGGTACTGGAATTTCTAAAAGGTGAAATTAACGATCTCTGTATCTCACGCCCAAAGAACCGGCTCTCTTGGGGGATCGAACTGCCCTTCGACTCAGAATATGTCACCTACGTCTGGTTTGATGCACTGGTCAACTACATCTCCGCGGTCGGTTATGGCACAGATCGCTTCAAAGAATACTGGCCAGTTGATGCCCATGTGATTGGCAAAGATATTCTAGTTCCGGCTCATGCGATTTATTGGACGATGATGCTGCATGCGTTAGATTTACCTATGCCCAAATGTTTCTTAACCCATGGCTGGTGGCTCAGTAACGGCGATAAAATGTCAAAAAGCGTCGGCAACGTCGTCAACCCCATGGACTATATCCAGCGATTTGGCCCCGATGCGTTCCGCTATTTTGTTCTTCGCGAGATGAATGTTGGTCATGATAGTAATTTTTCACACAACCTATTCATGTCGCGCTACAACGACGACCTCGGGAATGATTTTGGGAACCTCATCAGTCGCTGTCTCAATATGTTAACCCGTTACTGCGGACGACACGTTCCAGAAGTTAAAAAAATCACAATCTTAGAAAAAGAACTCATCAATAGCTGGGAGTCGACCTGTGATCGCGTTTTATCAGAATACAGACAACTGCAATTCAATACAGCCCTCGAAATCCTGTTTGGATTCATCCGCTCTATCAACCGATACTTGGAACAGCGCATGCCCTGGAAGCTCGCCAAATCTAGCGCTACAGAAGACCAGGAGATGTTGGCAACGTGTCTCGCGACCACGGTCGAAGCAATTCGATTAGCGACAACGCTTCTTGCCCCCATTATGCCCGCCGTCGCAGAACAAGTTTTAAAGATTTTCCGCATCGATACTCTGGTATGGGGAAATGCTCTCAACTGGGATCATTCTTCATTGGCCCATACAGAAATTGCCGCTGAGGCACTGATTCTGTTCCCGCGTAAGGACTAGACTTGAATTTCCAATCGAGATCTTTACCACACCACGTATGGCAGAAATCATCCATTTAAACGAAGCAACTTTTAAAGAAACGCTCGACACTGCGAAGGGAAAAGTGATCGTTGATTTTTGGGCACCGTGGTGTGGCCCCTGTCGTTCGCTTGGGAAAATTCTCGAATCTATCGCCGATGTCTCGACGGAGATCACAATTTACAAAGTTGACGTCGACGAATGCCCGACGCTCGCCGAGGCTTACGGCGTCGCTTCGATTCCGACGTTACTTTTCTTCCAAAATGGTCAACTGATCGCACAGACGGTCGGCATCCTCAATGCACGCGATATTTTGGAAAAATTTAATTAAAACTTGACGGCATAAACGCAATTTGCTCCCATTGCCCGTATGGCGAAATCTTACGCCCGGGGCATTATGTGGTTTTTAGCGAGTCTTGTCGTCTGTGAAACTAATGACGTCCTTACGAAATTGCTCGAAGAGACACTGAACCCGTTACAGGTTATTTTCGGTCGCTTTTTTTGGAGTACATTGATACTTGTGCCTTCTGTTTTGCGCGATATGCACTCGCTATCGCTTCGTTACTGGCCAGCCAATAGTATCCGTGGCGCAATCCTCGCCCTTGGAATGTTTATTTGGTGTTACGGTCTCAATCAATCTCAGCTCGCGGTTGCCTGCCTCATCAATTTTACGACGCCGATGTTTACTTTGTTGCTTGCAGCACTGATTTTGAAAGAAAAAGTCGGGAAGCAGCGTATCATCGCCACACTTTGCGGATTTCTCGGAGTCTGTGTTGTACTCAATCCCAAGACCGCGTCGTTCCCCATCCCTATCGCTTCGCTCTTTCTCGTTTCGGCGATTCTTTTCGCGCTACTCGATGTCCTCAACAAGCTTCTCGTGACGCGGGAAACAACGCTCGGAAGTCTATTTTTCACCGGACTCGCAACACTTGGCATCACAACAATTGCTATGATTTTCTTGAAAATTCCCGTTACGCCTATTTTTACACAAAGCGGAGGTACATTGGCGCTACTTATCGCGCTAGGAATTGGTGCAAACGGCCTACTCTACTGCATTTTAATGGCATTCCGCGATGTAGATGTTTCTGCAACGGCACCCTTCCGTTATGTGGAACTCATTTTAGCGAGTACGTTAGGTTACCTTATTTTTCATGAACCCATTGCGCTGAATGTTGTTTTAGGTGCGATGATTATTATCCCTAGCGTCGCGTATTTAGCGCGTTTTGAGGAGCAACCATCAGAAGAACCACTGCACTGTTGTTAAATTGCGTTATGAAAAAATTTCTAAGGATATGGGGCCTTTTTCTGTTATTTTTAATCGGCGGCAGTGTGTTCATATTGTGGACCGTTGCTTCCGATACACCTCCCAGTACTCCTGCGATTTTCTGGATCTACACGTCTAAAAAAGCACCTAAAAACCGCTTCAGTAAAACTAAAATCGTCGATTTTATTAGCCAAAACAATCCCGCAATTCCCACTGAAAAAATAAGAACAATCGTCGATATATACTTTCAGGAATCGGCTATCGAATCGATCAATGTCTGGGTTGCACTTTCACAAATGATCGTCGAGACGGCTTTTTTGCGCTTTACAGGAAATGTTCGACCGGAACAAAATAACTTTGCCGGCATTGGCTGTGTCGACAACGCAGCTCGCGGTGCTTCTTTCGCCTCGGTTCGAGAGGGCATACGCGCACACATTCAACACTTAAAAGCCTATGCTTCCCGAGAATCGTTACATCGCCCCTGCGTCGATCCTCGTCGTCACTTTATCGAAACGGGCCCAAATTTCGGAACAGTCCAAACGGTTTTCGATCTCTGTGGAACCTGGGCAATGGACTCCGGATACGGTCCCAAACTCGCGAGAATTACCCAGCAGCTCTATCAAGCAGCGAGATTACCTTAACTCGTTTTTTGATCAGCGACGCAAGGATTCCAAATATTTCCAGAACGAATCGTATTGTTCGCACATCTGCTCTTCTGAAATCGGCAGCTTATTGCGATAGATAAAATCGGATAGTGTGTGCTGGTGGAGGATGTACGTGCACAAAACAGCATCCTCGTTGAGTTCGAAGTAGACGCGCAAATCACCGATACGGCAGCGATAAATGTCACGTTCGCCACGGCGAAATTTTTGGACATTTGTCGATTTATGTTTCAAGCACTCATCGCAAAACACGCTCAGCTGCTCGACAAACTCAAGCTGCATTTTCCTGTCGAGTTGATTGAACTCCTTCAGGCTCTGCTTGCTGAACGTAATTTGGTGCATACCGACGGCACAACATCTTAGCGCGATTTCGAAACTTGCAACCCAATAACGTTTGCTTGCATAACCGATGTGCCGGGGTTCGTGACAAGCGATTTTCGTTCAATTCAGCAAGATTTGTCATCGCTATTTTCCGCGTTGGACCATCATGAAGCGATTTCCACTTGCGCACTCTGCCCTTCTCAAGTTGTAATTTTGTACCTCCGGCAATTCACGGAACAGCACTTCCCGAATTTGGCGGGTATTGCATGGTTTACTTTCGAAGACTTTTTAGAATGGGTTCTGCAACAAAACCCAGAAATACCTCACATTGTTACACGTCACGAGTTGCTATTTTTATTACGCAATCGTAACATTCCATGCACGTCGCCCGAAGCAAGTTTTAAAGTTTTACGTCACAATCCTGAGACTGAGAAAATAATCGCTGCGGAGTTGCATCGCCTTGGTTGGATCACACCCGAACAATTCTTATGTCACCAAGATTGGGGAAAAGTTTTCCCTCAAAAAATTTTCCAGCATTTTCTTCTATTTGGGATTACCGCGTCGGATCCCCTTTATCTCAGCGCACCATTTGCTCGACTGTGTAAAACGATTGCCAAACGGGTTACCTATTTCGCTTTCGATCTGAAGAACGGCGTGGTGCCAATGCACAAAACGCTCGGGAAAAATTGGGACGAGGTGATATTGCGCCCTTCTCTGCAAAACGCAAGCAGTGTCGCAGAAAAAGTTTTTTCAATCGTCGATGGCGATACAGGTACTTATATTACACAATCGCTCGCTCAGAAACAATTCCCAAATACTTCTATTCCCACCGAAACTACTGCGATTATTTGTTTTACCGAAGCAGACGCCGTGCGAATTGCCTATGCTCTCCAAAAAAAAAATTTGCCGTTTTTAAGCGGATTTAGGGCACACACCTCGAATTTACGGGACAATTTCCTCGCTGCATGGCTGTATTGGCAACGAACCGAACGTTTGGAGGACTTCATCGATTTTTACACCGCTTGGCAAAAGCTCCAACCGACGTCGCCCCGAGAAAAACCGATTCGTGAAATTTTGGCAGAGGCTTTTGCGCTCAATCCAACGCGGGATATCAATACACTGCGCCAAAACCTTCCCCCGCACATCTGCGAATTTCTTCAAAACTACCCACTCCTCCCTAAAGAAGGTCTTTTAGGGGTATTTACCGAAAATACAGAAACAATTTTCCCGAACATTTTCAAAAAATTTCCCGCAGATTATGCGGTCACAAAGAACGCCTTTTTGGATTTTATCGAAATTGCTCATCATTCTCAACCGCAACACCCCTATGTGTCCTGTAAAACTTCCATTTACTTACTTGATCTGACCTCCGTACGGCTGCTGTCGTTTAACCGTATTATTGTCTTTTTAGGGAATGAAGTTCCCGAAAAATCGCTTGAAGCGCTACGAAATTTGAACGCTCCACGCATTGATTTTTTGACAGAACGTACCTCTCAATCGTCGACTTTTTCGCTGCTTTATCACCAAGTTACAGAAACAATTTTATCGCCCGATCGGGTAAGCACCATCACCGTTCATTGTCGGAAAAATGAAAATCGCTCGAGTTTTCCAGAGCTTGAACATGTTCACCAGGAACGCACCGGTCCACAAAAGGCTCAGAGCATTTTTGCATACACT
The DNA here is from genome assembly GCA_021294815.2 of Verrucomicrobiota bacterium. Lineage (NCBI taxonomy): Bacteria > Pseudomonadati > Verrucomicrobiota > Verrucomicrobiota bacterium. The sequence continues at coordinate 755,795 of CP095464.1, read as the reverse complement.
CGAAAAACAGACTGTATCCGACTGTCCACAACGGCTATCGAGCACGCGTATACACATTCCGAAAGTGTTTGGTATCGTCACATTTTAAAGAACGCCCCCACAACACTCGATTTTGAGCCGAAAAAATGGGCCGGCATTTGGACACACCAACTACTCGCTTTTCCCAACACAACGCTTCCTGAACTTCGTGAAATGCAAATGTTGATTCAGGCTAAAGCATTAGAGTTAATACCCTCTACACCGCGAAAAAGCGTCCTCAACAATGCAGTTACCAATGCCCTAAGAATTGCTGAAAAACTGGGAACAAATACGGAATACCCCTATTTAACGAGCGAAATCGACCTTCAAACGCCACTCTGTCTTTCGGATGGTACGGAAATTCCTATCTGCGGGCGTGCAGATGCGATTTTATCGAAAAAACCTTTTCGTAACAATTTTCATTCAGAAAATGCACAAAACGATCTAATTTTAATCGACTACAAAACAGGTGCTACATCGACAAAAGACCTTAAAAAGCTAGCGAAAAAATACACGCGTCTGCCAGACTCTCTCACGGGCTTTCAACTCGTACTATACGGCTGGATTTTGCGTACAATGAACTACAAAAATATCCAACTGCTCATCCTCAACCCCGATCCCTACGCACCGGTCGAACTTATCCCCATAGATTCAATTTTAGACGGTGATAACCAGCTCTTTTTCGAACATTATCTCCGTTCACTCCTAATCGAGGGCGCCTTTGGTTATGAATTTCAATCCCCGTTTATATCCTATTCTTTTGTGCTGCCAATCGCGGAAATCGCACCTGCTAAAGAGATTCTTCTGGCACAAAAAATAAAACGGCTATGGGATCCGATCTTTTCCGAACAAAAATAGCTTGGACTTTTTAGGGAAAAACCATTTTCGTTAGGGCGGAAAGTGGCATGACTAAATTATTTTCGCTGAGCGTGTTCGTCGTCACAACCCTACTGTTAGGGTGCTTCTTTTTGTGGCCGATTTGGGAAATTCTCCAGGGCGGGTTCTTTAACGTCGATGGCCAGTGGACGCTCGGTTTTTTTAAAATCATTTTCCAAAATCACGTATACGTCGAGGGCCTCTGTAATGCGATTATTATCGGGCTCATGTCGACTTTGACAGCTCTACTGATTGCGATTCCGCTTGCGTACTGTTCGCACAAATACGAATTTCCGTTTAAAAAAATTCTCACAACAGCGACACTATTACCCATTATGCTCCCGCCTTTTGTTGGAGCGATTGGCATTCAGCAGATTTTCGGTTCTTACGGGATTGTAAACGCGCTGCTCTGGAAATTTGGCTGGCTACCCACCGGGGAAATTATCGATTGGCTTGGCCATTACAAGCTCTTGGGGATTGTGCTGATGAATGCCCTCGGGCTTTATCCTATTCTGTATCTCAATATCATTGCGTCGCTTGCAAATATCGACTCTGCGATGGAAGAAGCCGCGGCGAACTTTGGCTGTATCGGTCTCAAACGATTTTTTAAGATCACACTTCCACTCATTACGCCGGGGATTTTTGCGGGTTCGACACTGGTCTTCATCTGGGCGTTTACGGAACTCGGTGTACCGCTTATTTTTGATTACAACACGGTCACCCCGGTCCAAATTTACTTCGGACTCAAGGATATTGGCGGAAATCCTTTTCCTTATGCACTAGTCTCCGTAATGCTCTGTTTTTCACTTCTGTTCTACATTTTAGGGAAATTTGTCCTCGGTCGTTATGACTTTGCATCAATTTCAAAAGCTACGCATACCGCAGTTACAGTCCGCCCTCATTTTTGCTTTCAACTTTTTTTAAGCTTTGGATTTTTCAGCGTTACGTTTTGTGCCCTCTTACCGCACCTTGCGGTGATCTTAAAATCCTGTGCCTCCGATTGGTACAGCACGATGTTACCGGAGACATGGACGTTCCAAAATTACGCCATTGCGCTTGGACATCCTCTTACGACGCCCTCGATCCTCAATAGCCTCATCTATTCAAGCTGTGCGACCATTATAGCCCTTCTCTTGGGGATTTCGATCGCCTTTGTGGTCGTTCGCACACGCTTCCCTGGTCGGAATCTCATCGATTCTCTGGCGATGTTACCACTCTCGGTGCCGGGGCTTGTAACGGCCTTCGGTTATCTTGCTATGAGCCAAACCGGACGTCTTTTTGCCTTTCTCAATCCTATTGAAAATCCAACAACGCTACTCATCATCGCATACGCCATTCGTAAACTGCCCTTTATGGTCCGCTCGGCAAGTGCAGGGCTCCAACAGACCAGTGTCGCCTATGAGGAAGCTGCTCAGTGTTTTGGTTGTTCTCCGATCCGTTCGACCTTCAAGATCACAATTCCGTTAATCAGTGCAAACCTCATTGCGGGCGGCTTACTGGTTTTCTCCCAAACGATGCTCGAAGTTTCCGACTCGATTGTACTTGCCCAGAAGCAACAGTTTTACCCAATTACGAAGGCCATTTATGAGTTGATTCACATGCTTGGCGACGGCCCATTCCTCGCCTGTGCACTTGGCGTCTGGGCCATGACCTTTTTAGCAATTGCCATCATGGGCGTCTCCACCCTCCTTGGCAAAAGCTTCGGTAATATCTTTAAAATTTGAGGTCAAGCTTAATCATCGATATATGGCTTTATGGGTGAAATGGACGCTTTCAAAACCTTTCAACGGTTTCATACCCACAGCTTTTCGGGCTTCGTTCAGCTCATCTAAGAACTGATCGGTACTTATTTCGTTTCCTTTTTTGTCTTGAAAACCAACAATAACATTCATTTTACAAGATCCTATCTTTTGGTTGCCATACTGCCTTTCTTCCCTTATCGGTGTATACTTGTTTATTACCTGCATTGGACCAAAAGCGCTTTTAAATTTCGATGCGGCTGCGAAGTTTGATTGCTCTACGGCCTTCTTTGCTGTCTTCCCAAACTTATCCAGCTTGCCTTTTGTCACTTTTGACGAATCAGCAATGTCGAGACTCAAATTTTTGACACCATCTTTAATAGCTCCTCCAATCGCCTTGAAAGCTTTTCCGGCTTCACTATTCTTTATAGCTTCTCCGATTGCCTTAGCATCGGCCTTCATCTTATTCTTTTTAATGCCCCACTCTTTGGAGCCAAAATAATTAATAGCCTTACCTATTACATCGAAATCATTTATCCCATTTCCCACAATACTTCAGCATTGTAACAAATTTCTTTTATTTATAAAGTTTATAAAAATTTATAAAAACCAAATATATCTCCCTGCAGGAGCTATAACCCCAAAATTATTGTTTCAGAAATACAGGTTTCACATGTGGATTTTATTCCACCTCCCGGGCGAAGAAGGGAATTTTGTCGAGGACACGCTCTTGGAAGTACTCAAAACAGACGTAAATCACCGGTGTGATGTAGAGCGTGATGATCTGGGAAAAGACTAAGCCACCGACTACACAAAGCCCTAACGGTATCCGGGAAGCACCATCCGCACCCCATCCGGCGGCAATCGGTACCATGCCCATGAGTGCTGCAAGCGTCGTCATGATGATCGGACGAAAGCGTGAAAGACTCGCTTCGTGAATCGCTTCTTCCGGAGATTTACCCTCTTTCTGTCGGGCAATCGCAAAATCTACAATCATAATCCCGTTCTTTTTGACAATGCCTATGAGCATGAAAATCCCTATGCACGCGTATAGCGAAAGCTCCATCCCGGAAATTCCTAGCTCTTTGGCTCCCCATAGCGTTGCAAGCCCACCCGCAATCGCAACCGGTAGGGAAGAAAGAACCGTGATGGGATGAATGTAACTTTCGTATAAAATCCCTAAAATCACGTACATGACGAAAATCGCTATGAAAAGCAAAATCACAATCACACGCATCGTTTCCGCAAATGTTGCCGCTTCTCCCTGAAACTCTCCCGTTACCGATGGCGGTAAGAGCTCATCGGCCTTGGCACGTATAAAATCAGCTGCGTCACCAATCGCGTAGTTGTCATCTAAGTTGAAGTAAAGTGTAACAGAATTAATATTGTTGATGTGATTAACCGATACGAGACCCAGTTTTTTATCTACCTTAGCAACCGATGAAAAGGGTACGAGTTTCCCTTTTTGAGAGTGTAGGTAGAGATTTTCTAGATCTTCCTTGGAATTCCGCGAAGAAGCTTTTGCCGTCACAATCACTTGGTACTGGTCTGTATCACCTTTGATCAGGTAGGCGTAATTTTCAGAAAACGCATTCTTAATTTCATTCTCAACCGTCGCGGTATCGACGCCGTAAAGAGAACTCTGTTCGCGTAAAAACTGTACGAGGCCTTCCGGATTTTTGAGGAACAAATCACTCGAAACTGATTTAAAGCCTGGATGCTGAAGCATCACCATCTGTAATTGCTGTGCTGGTTCGATGAGTTCATCGGGATTATTCGAGGTCAGCGCAAAGGCATACTTCCCCTGTTGCGTTTTCTGCGTCCCGGTATTGATTTGCAAATTCGGCATAGGTTGTAAGAAGGTCATTGCTCCTGGAACCATATACAGCTTTTGCGTTAGATTTTTGACAACCTCTTGGATACTTGCCCGCTTACCATCTTTTAAAAAGGCAACGACAATTCCCTGATTGCTCTGCATTAACCCCGTTAAACCTGAAACAATAATGCTCTGGTAAATATCGGGTTCCGCAGAAACGACTGCCTGAATCTGTTTTTGGTACTGTCGCATTTGTTGAGGAGATACCCCTTCTTCTGCAATAAATACCCCCATCATAATCCCACTATCGCCTTCTGGCAAAAAAGTTCTGGGAAGGTTGAGATAGGACAAATAAGTGAGCCCGAGGCTTAGAACCCAAATGGTAATCGCGAGTACTTTTTGACGCAAAAACCAATGCAATGTCTTTCCGTAAAATGCTAAAAAGCGATCTTCAACGGCCTTAACCAAACGCTCTAGAGCGGTCCGACTTTCCTCACTGATGGGCTTCAACAAACGCGCACACATCATCGGCGTTACGGTAATCGAAACGAGACCGGACGCTAAAATCGCAACGACAATGGTAATAGAAAATTCCCTAAAAACACGCCCAAGCTGTCCCGGCATAAATACCATTGGGATAAAGACGGCCGCTAACGAAAGCGTCATTGATAAAATTGTAAACGTGATTTCTTTACCTCCTTCGATGGATGCTCGGAAAGGCGTTTCGCCGAATTGCTCCATACGTCGGACAACGTTCTCTAAAAATACAATCGCGTCATCGACCAAGAATCCAATCGCAAGCGTTAAGGCTAAAAGTGATAAATTATCGAGCGAATACCCCAACATCCACATGACCACAAATGTAATCAAAAGTGATAAGGGTAACGCGACAACTGGAATAACCGTTTCACGTACACGCCCAAGGAATAAAAAGATCACCGAAACAACCAGAATAAATGCAATCAAGAGCGTTTCTTTTACATCGTCGATCGATTCGATAATTTTTTGTGCCCGGTCATAGGCGGAAATCAATGTTACCGAAGAAGGCAACTGCTTATTCAGTGTAGGAATGAGATCGTTAATCGCTTTCGAAATCTTAATCGCATTCGCATCGGCCCCACGCGTTACCGCCAGCGCAACGGAAGCAACGTCTTCTGTAATACCCCGATTCCAATAGTGATTACAAATGTCCTCGGATTCTACGCTTTCAACCGCATCACCGATATCGCGCAGATAAACTGGTGCGCCATTTTTATAAGCAATAATAAGATCGTTATAGTCCTTAGCAGTCTCAAGCTGCCCCTGTGGTTTGAGGACGAGGGAATTTTTTTTGCCCTTTAGCGTCCCTGCCGCCATCGAAACCGTTCCGGCACGAATTGCCGCTACGACATCGGAAATCGCGATGCCCTTATTATAAAGCCGATCGGTATCAATCTCAATCCGAATTGCCCGCTTAACACCGTAGATCTGGACCTTAGAGACGCCATCTAAAATGCTGATTTTATCCGATATTTCCCGATCTGCGAGGTCATATAGCTCTGCCTCCGATAAGGCGTTACTCACAAGGCTTAAAAAGTAAATCGGAGTACTATTGGGATCCGTTTTCTCATACACCGGTTGCGACGGCATATCCTGCGGTAGCTGGCTCGAAGCTCTCGTAATCGCAGACTGTACATCAGTTGCCGCGGAATCGATACTCTTATCGAGGTTAAACTGTAGCGTAATCGCGACAGCACCCTGCATACTACTCGATGTAATCTGCTCGACCCCAGAAATCTGCATGAACTCTTCTTCGAGCGGCGAAGCGATATTCGATGCGACCATCTGCGGATCCATGCCCGGATACATCGCCCGAACCTGGATAATAGGGTAATCGACGACCGGAAGATCGCTTACAGGTAGCTGCTGATAACAAAAGTAGCCCGCGAAAATAACCGAGAGCGTACATAACACCGTCATCACCGGACGGCGGATAAAAATTTCACTGAGGCTTTTCATCGGTTTCCTCGCTTAGCGTTCTGGCGTTGGGATAACATCGGCTCCATCGCCCAACAACATATTTCCATGTAGAATGACACGATCACCTACCGCAATCCCTTGACGAATTTGCGCCCACTGTTCATTTTGGTAACCAACATCGGGATAAATCAAAGCGGCGCGGTACTTGGTCGCAGACTGAGCATCCTCTTTAATGACATACACATAAGGCTTCCCATCTTTATTGATCCTTAAGCACGCGCTTGGGATTAAGGTCGCATTTTTAAGCATATCTAGATGGAGCTGAAGGCGTACGGTATTCCCAGGCCAAAACTGGAAATCTTGGTTATCAAAATCGCCCTTAAGATGGATAACGCCACTTTCCGAGTCGATCTGGTTATCAAGAAACTTCAGTGCCCCACTTGCCTGGACGGAGGATTCTGCAATCAAGGTAACGTCGAATTTTAGTTGATTTTGATTATCTCTAAAACGCCGGTGAAGCTCTGGAAAGTGATTTTCCGGGATAAAAAACTCCACACTTAATGGCGACATCTGGCGCACCGAAACGACCTTTTGTAGTTCATTGACGACAGCCCCAAGATCAACCAATCGCTTACCCGCAAGACCTTTAAAGGGTGCACGAATCGTACAATGCTCGAGATCTACTTCGGCCTGTGTTACGGCCGCCTTTGCGGCTTCAATACTCGCTTGATCCTGCTTTACCCGAGCCTCGTAAGTATCAAACTCCTGCTTCGAGATATAGTCCTTGGTAATCAACGACTGGGAGCGCTCAAGCTGAACCTGATCGATAGATAATTGCGCCGTATTGCGTTCTAGGGCTGCCTTTGCCGATTGTAACGCTGCCTGATATTTACGGTCATCGATCCGGAAAAGGGCTTGATCTTTTTCAACTAGCGCACCCTCTTCGAAACAAACCTCAATAATGGTCCCGCCGCGGATTTGGGAAACGACGTCAACCTCATTATAAGCCTTACAGCGCCCCACAGAACCTAGAGTTACGGGAAGATCCTGCTGAATCGCCTGCGTCATGATCACCGGTACCGGTGGACGTCCTTTTTGAGGTTGTTCTTGTTTTCCACAACCGGTTAACAATAGACCAAGGGCGCAAAACACGTGCCCTAACTGCTTAAATTTTCTCATAAATATCATCCTTTTTCAATGCCTGACCACTGGCGTGAGCTAACTGGACCCACTCAATTGATAAGTCATTTTTCGCACAAACTAGTTGTCGGCGTGCGAGCGAAAGCGCACTCTGCGACGTTAACAAATCCGTAAACGAACAAAGCCCATTTTGGTACGCCTCGCGAGTATAATTAAAGGCTTCTTGTGCACAGTTTTCGGACTCTTTCGCCGCCTCAAGCTTCTGGACCGCCGACTTCAACGCGTAAAAATGCTCCCAAACTTGGCTCGTTATATCAAGCTCTTTCGCTCGAAGTTCCATTTCGGCAATTCTCATCTCCTCACGCGCCATCAAGCGCTCGGCCGTCCGCGAAAATCCATCAAAAATATTCCACTGTACGCCCACATAGGCCGAAAAGTTGTTGTACATCCCCGAAATATGTCGGATCTTCTGTCGCGAGGCAGTAAGGCCTGTGATCAATTCCGGATAATAATCACGTTCTTTGGCCTTGAGCTGATGCCGCTTTGCCTCAAGTTTTTTCTCCAGAGCGCGTAGATCTTGTCTCGCACCAAGCGCTTGGGTTAAGGTTGCTTCGATCTCATCCACCGGTGGTGCTACTACCGACGTTACACGCGTAATTTTAAGATTCGACGACACATAAACTCCCAAAGAAAGCGCTAACTTTGCCTGCGCTGAGGCGACTGCCGATTGCGAGCTCTCGAGATCAAAAACTGCCGCCGAATACGCCGCCTGTGCCTTCAAAAGGTCTTGTTTACTGGCTAACCCAGACTCGTGTCGATTCCGAGCAACATCTAAGGCAACTTTTGCGTCCTCTAGATTTTGTTGATTCGCTTCAACCGTCGCAAGGGCAGAATCGAGACCGAAGTACGCTAACGCAACGTAGAAAACGGCATCTTGAATCGCCTGGCTAAACTGAAAATGCGCCGCTTCGAGGTTACGTAATGCCGCATGAGAAGCCTCTTTATGCGCACCAAATTTAAATAGCGAATAATAAACTCCTACCTCCGGAGATAAAACCGTCGACAGGTTCGTTTTCATTCGAACCTTTTTATTCTCATCAACGACGGCATTTCCAAGTTGTTCCGTTCGTATCCCCTTAAGACCTACATCAACGGAAGGATAAAATGCACTATCGGCCTTCTTTTTAGCCGCTGAAGCCGCACACATCTGGTGCCATGCGATGCGCGTTGAGGGATTGCGCCGTAGGGCGACGTCGAGCAACTCATATAAGTCGAGCTCACGCCCGTTGAGGGCATAAGCATCCTCCTCCCGCTGCTGCGTTACTCTCGGTAAATCGCCTAGTCCCTCGTGCTGCAGCGACTCGGCCATCTCAATATACGGATCCGAACCACTATGTGATCCCCGCTTTGCCGTCGTACATCCTGAAAAAAAGACCAATAACCCAAGCGCCCATCGTGCCCATTTCCTCGATACGTCGTCCTTCCACGCGGAGACTCTCATGGTTTTTACCGTACCACGATCTGGGGCTCACGTCAAGTATCTTTGGCTGATTTCCCAGAAAAACTAACGGCGTGAAAATAACCAACACACCAATGCAATACACATTGCTGCATCCGCGAGATTAAATGCTGGCCAGCGATAAATTTGTAAATTGATAACGACAAAATCGACCACATATCCTCGGATAAAGCGATCGAGAACATTGCCCAAAATCCCTCCGAGAAGACATGAAGAAATCCATGGCGATGCATACCAGTTTAGCTTTTTGCGAAATAAAACTGCAAGAATTAAGGCTCCAAAACCGATCCAGGCCAATGTAAGGCTCTGGTTTGGCAATAGCCCCCAAGCACAACCGGTATTGTGCGATACCCGAAGACTAAACCATTTGTTAAAGACAATTCCGTGGCGAAGATAGGACTCCGCCGCCCACTTTGTCAGCTGATCCGCCGTGGTAATAATCAAAAACAAAACCCAAAAGAGCGTCTTATTCCGACTCTTCATAATTATCGCCGAACATCGTCTCGGATTCTTCTGAAAAAAGTGTGCCAGCCTGCTCCTTTTTCAGTGCCGAGCGCCGCTCAAATTCCTGTTGGCCGCGGACCGAATAACGTGCAAAGGGAACCGCTTTGAGACGTTCTAAATCAATCGGCTCGCCTGTAATTTCACAGATCCCATACGTCCCCTGCTCCATCCGATCGAGCGCATCTTGAACTTCTTTTAATTTATCCGGCTCGTTTTTGAGCATGCCCCAAGCAAACTCCAACCCTGGCGTAACAGGTTCCTTGTTATTGATGATATTTTTTAACCGTTGTAGTGCGAGATAACACTCTCGGAATTTAGTATCGATATTTTTCGGAACCTCGATGGTCAGCGGCGTCGCACGACTCATGGGATTAAACCCTAAAATATCCGCGACACCAGCTGCTGAAACAACAGAATTTTTCTTCTCCTCGAGAATCTTCTCAATGAGCTTTTGCTTATGCTGCGTGCGGACACGACTTTCCTGCGCGCGCTGTTCATTTTCGCGATCGAGTAGCACCTGCCGAACGTCGTCCATCGAAAAATACGACACATCGGATGACGCAGACGCGTGCCGACGACGGCGATTTTTAAGGACCTTCAACAAGGCCTGTGTTCCTTTAACTTCCCCCATATCTAATCCTTCGAAAACTTTTCCTCAAGGGCCGCCTTACAGCGCTCTGAAATTTGCGTGAATCCACCATAATCGACGAGTTTCGGGACACGTCGCCAACTTCGCCGACACCGCTCCCATGTACAGGCTTCCGCGATAACATCGACCGGATCCTCGCCACACTCCTCTAAAACAACTTGTGAAACGATAAAATACTCCGGAAGGCCGGCTTCATAACGTCTCAAAAGATCAAACAACTCACCTTGCCCTTTGATGGTTATTTTTGCATCCAGCGACTGACCAATAATCTTTTCCTGACGGAGGCTTTCGAGCTGCTCGTTCACACGCTCGCGAAACTTCACGACCGCATCAATTTCTGTTTCTCTTGAGAAATCTTCAAAGACGGAAGCATCCGGCCAATCCCCCAAGTGTACAGATTCTCGCGAATGGTCAAAATAACTAAACGCTTCATCAGCCGTGAAGGTTGTGATTGGGGCTAAAAGGCGAATGAGGTTTTCGAAAATGTAATAAATCGCTGTCTGTGAAGAGCGTCGCGCCTGCCAATTCGGCGCATAGGTGTAGAGTCGATCTTTTAAGATATCGTGATAAGTCGCCGAGAGCTCGACGGAACAAAAACGGTTGATCGCGTGGTACACTTGGTGGAAGTCAAATTGTTCATAAGCCTGCGTACACGTGGTGATCAGCTTTTTGAGTTTTTGCAAAATCCAACGGTCGATATCGGTCATCTGTTCTTGTGCGACCGCGTTTTTGTCCCACTGGAAATCAAATAAATTCCCCAATTGGAAGCGCAACGTGTTTCGAATCGTACGATAGGTACTGACGACATGACCTAAAATATCATCCGAGACCGGGACATCATCACGGAAATTTTCTGAAGCGATCCACAAACGGACTACATCGGCCCCAAACTTTTTAACATAATCATCCGCGGTTTGCGGCTTCCCGTCACTTTTGGAGATCTTTTTCTTATCTTCTCCGACAATAAACCCGTGCGTTAGGACTGTTTTGTAGGGAGCGTGGCCATTATTCATAACTACACTGGTCAGCAAAGAGGACTGGAACCAACCGCGGTGCTGATCACTCCCCTCCAGGTAGAGGTCTGCCGGACAATCTAAGTTATCGCGTTTCGCGAGAACGGCATAGTGACTGGATCCCGAATCGATCCAAACATCGAGTGTATCGGTGCTCTTCTTTAAGGTTTTTCCTTGGAATTTTCCCGGTAGCGGAATGCCCTGAAGAATTTCCTCAACACTAGAATCAAACCAGTAATTGGAGCCCAAGCGACGGAATTTTTCGGCAATTGCACGAATGACGCCTGCATCAACTAGCGCCTCTCCCTGCTCGTCGAAAAAGATCGGTAACGGAACACCCCAAGCTCGCTGACGACTAATACACCAATCCGGTCGCGTTGAAACTGAACCTAAAATCCGATTTTCACCATGTGCCGGCAACCACTGGACTTCGTGGATTGCTTCCTGGGCCTGTTCGCGGAAATGATGTTCATCGAGTGCGATAAACCATTGATCCATCGCCCGAAAAATAACCGGAGTCTTTGACCGCCAGCAATGCGGATACTGGTGCATCAGGGGCTGTAGTCCTAAAAGCACCTGTTTTTCACGGAGAATTTGCAGTACCTGTTCATTCGCTGCACAATGGCCATTTGCATCAAGTACACTCACCCCGACTAGTGAAGCCGGTACTTGGCCGTCATCTACATAACACCCCTCGTCATCGAGAGGACAATACGGCGATAAGTCATACTTGAGACCTGTCACGTAGTCTTCTAATCCGTGCCCCGGAGCGGTGTGTACACAGCCCGTTCCGGTATCATCCGTTACGTAATCGGCTAACACAATGGGACTTTCGCGATCAATAAAGGGATGTTGGGCCGCTAATCCTTCGAGCTCTGAGCCAAGGTGTTTTTTTAAAATCTGATAATCGCCGATCGCACACTTGTGGACGAAATCCTCTAAAAGTGCTTCTGCTGCAATAAATATATCGCCCGCTGATTGTAGGAGTACATACGTCATCTTGGGATGAACCGCAATGGCAAGATTAGCAGGCAACGTCCAAGGTGTCGTTGTCCAGATTACAAATGACACATTGGGATATCCGAAAAATGATTGCGCCGATACCGCTGCTGGAAACTTGACGTAAATTGAAGGGCTCGTGTGTTCCTTATATTCAATTTCGGCTTCCGCTAATGCCGTCTTACACGGAATTGACCAATAAACGGGCTTTTTGCCCCGATATACCTGCCCTCGCTCGACAAATTGCGCTAAAACTTCTAAAATAGAGGCCTCGTATTCGGGGTCCATCGTGCGGTACTCGTGCGCCCAATCCGCTAAAACCCCGAGACGTAAAAATTGCGCCCGCTGCTTCTCTATGTAATTTTTCGAAAATTGTTCACACTCTAAACGCAGCGCACTCGTCGAAAGATGCTTTTTCGATTCTTGTAGGACTTTGGAAACCTTGTGCTCAATCGGTAAACCATGGCAATCCCAGCCCGGAATGTAGGGCGTGCGAAAACCACGCATCGATTTATAGCGTAAAATGATGTCTTTTAAAATTTTATTGAGCGCCGTCCCAATGTGGACATCGCCATTAGTAAACGGTGGCCCATCGTGTAAGATATAGCGCGGTCCCGCGGCATTTTTCTGCTGAATCTTTTCGTATAGCCCGATAGCTTGCCAGTGCGCCACACGCCGCGGCTCGCTTTCGACTAAATTTGCCCGCATCGGGAAGTCCGTTTGTGGTAAATTCAACGTTTCTCGTAATTCCATCATTTCATCGGCCCCGTCGAGGTCGTAGGCAGCTTTGAAGTTTTAAAGCTACTGTCAATACGAAGTACCGGTATTTTTAAAAAAGAGCGCACTATTGCCTGGAAGTGTCAACGATAACGAATACGGATGACCATGCGCAGGAATTTCTTCTGCCGTTACGCCGCCGAGATTTCCAAGCCCGAAGCCACCATAGACCGTTGCATCACTATTGAGCAGCTCCTGCCAAAACCCCAAATACGGAACGCCGACGCGGTAATATTCCCGCGGAACAGGGGTAAAGTTTCCCATCACGAGGATGACTTCGGACTGGAAGAAGCGGAAAAATCCAACGACACTGTTGTCACAATCATCGACCACTACCCATGAAAATCCCTGCGTATCAAAATCCGAATTTTTAAGGACGGCATCATTTTGGTAGAGTTGATTGAGATCACGCACCCAACGCTGAATTCCCTGATGATCTGGGTATTGCAATAGATGCCAATCTAAGCTTTGTCGATAATCCCATTCGTGCGATTGGCCAAATTCATTGCCCATGAAGATCAGCTTTTTACCCGGCCATCCCCACATCAACCCGTATAATGCGCGTAGATGCTGGGCCTTTGTTTTCATATCGGCACCGGGCATTTTGTTAATGAGTGACGACTTACCGTGGACAACTTCATCATGAGAAAGTGCCAACAAAAAGCGTTCGGAGTACTGGTACAGCATACCGAAAGTTAGCTCATTGTGGTGATATTTTCGATAAAGCGTGGGCTGAGAAAAGTAGCGCAAGACATCGTGCATCCACCCCATATTCCACTTCATATCAAAGCCGAGACCGTACTGTTCCGTCGGCTGCGTCACGCCCGCAAACGAAGTCGACTCTTCTGCAATCGTGATCGCGTAGGGGAATTTTCGGTGGATCGTATCATTGAGTGCGCGTAAAAATTCAATCGCCTCGATATTTTCGTGACCGCCGTAACGATTTGGGATCCACTCACCGGGCCTTTTAGCGTAATCCAAATAGAGCATCGACGCAACCGCATCGATCCGAATCCCATCAACATGCATGGACTCAAGCCAGAAAAGCGCGCTTCCGATCAAAAAATTACGCACTTCGTGACGCCCATAATTAAAAATATACGTCCCCCACTCTTTATGCTCTCGCTGTTTCGGATCGGCGTGTTCGTAGAGGTGTGTTCCATCGAAATTTTCCAACGCAAATGCATCTTTAGGAAAATGTGCGGGCACCCAATCGATAATCACCCCAATTCCCTGCTGGTGACAATAATTCACGAAATACCGAAAATCATCGGGAATCCCATAGCGATTGGTGGGCGCGTAAAATCCCGTCACCTGATATCCCCACGACCCCAAAAATGGATATTCTGTGATCGGTAAAAGCTCGATATGCGAAAAACCCATGTTTTTAACGTACTCGCAGAGTGCGACCGCTACTTCCCGATAAGTCATCGGCCGGTTTTCTTCTTCAACGACACGCCGCCAGGAATCTAAGTGAACCTCATAAATCGAAATCGCTTCGGATTTGTAATTCTTTTTCGCCGAAAAGTACACCTGATCTTCCCAGGAAAAATCCGACTTTATTACAATCGATGCATTATGGGGCGGTGCTTCAAAGTATTGCCCGCAAGGATCACTTTTCAACCGCAGCTCCCCATCGGCACCGATAATCTCGTATTTGTATTTTTCGCCACTCAAGTCTTCAGGAATAAAAAGCTCCCATAGTCCAGAGTTTCCCAATGGGCGCATCAGTCCATACCGTCCGTCCCAACGGTTAAACTTACCGACTACTGACACACGTTTTGCACTTGGCGCCCAAACACAAAAACTTGTTCCTAAAATATTTTCATGCGTAACGACATGTGCTCCGAGTTTTTCAAAAACTTGTTCGTGCTTTCCTTGATTAAAAAGATAGCAATCATACTCCGAAACCGTCGGGAAAAATGCGTAAGGATCTCGCATTTCCTCGATGCGCCCACCTGGATAGACCACACGTAAGATATATTCAAAAATGTGATCACTCTCGACAGTAACCTCAAAAAATCCCGCCTCATGGATCTTCTCCATTTGGAAAATATTACCCGACGCAACGACCACTACTCCACACCGGGCTGCATCCTGTAAAAACGCTCTCACGACAACCGTCGAATCCTCAACAAGATGCGCTCCCAAAAGATCATGGGGACAGCGACATGCCCCATGAGCAAAGGCTAACAGCTCCCTTTCCGAAATCACCATCGGCCTTCAAAACTGTTTTTTTATCGTTTCCTTGCGAGATTATTCCACGTCTTCTCAATTTACAACTATTGGGTCGCCTGTGATTCTGTTACGTTGATCAAGATCAAGCAACTCTTGAATTCTCGCTCTAGTTAGTGATTTTTCTCCCTTTTCGTCGTCCTGCCACTCAGTCTCTAGAGTCGCCTCCAACTGAAGCTGATTTCTTCCGGTAAAAGGAGGCTCTCCCATCTCTTGGTACCCGGTCTTGATATCGGAACATGCTGTGAGAGGCTGAATATGATTCCCTGAAAACATGACATCAAATACAGTTGGTCTAGCCCCTACATTCCATTTTCCCGCAACGCCCCAGACAAAATGATTATGTTTATCAAGCCGACGAGATAACACACGAATACCACCCAAATCAGAAAGAGGCCTTCTATTTCCATCTTCACAAATCCAATCAACGCCTCCCATTAACGGTAACATACTTAAAGGGAAATATTCATTCATTGCGAACAAGCTTGAGATATCATCCCATTTAAGATCACATACGTCATCATATGACAATTGCCAATTGTCTCCTCTAGTTGCCAAAGGTACGTCACCATACAGTTGCACATACAAATCCTCGTCAACCTTCTCCGAATTCTGCCCCATTTTTACATAACGCACTTCATCAATGAGCCTGCATAGAAGTTCCCCAATATACTCAAACTTCGCATTATCATCTTCATTAGCCATACCGTTAGACCAAAACACCCTTTCGACTAATTCTTCCACTCGATTGCTTTCATTTTCACTTAGCGGGATATTTTGATCTAAACGAAGCCCGTACCATACCGCACAGGCCCAAGCCGTCTCCGCCAAATCGTCGCGCATATATTTGACCCTCCACGAACCAATTTTACTCGTATATAACGCATGCTGTGGTCCAATATTCTTTCGCCCTTGCAAATGCAACATCACGTTAGTGAGAACTGACCAAAAGAAACAATTTCCAACCCCAGGGACTTGAATACTGTAAATCTCTCCTGTCGGCTGTTGTCTAAAATCTCTCGAGACGTAAATCGCTTCATATTCTACTGGAATTGAGGCCTGTAACGCAGGTAAGCATAAGCTCGCCAATCCGACCAAGGCTAACATTTTTTCTAAGCTATAACATACTTTCTGCTTCATTGAAACGAAAGCATCCGCCAATTCGTTTTTCTTGTTCATATTCATAGCTGCCGAATACACTGCATTTCAGATGCTGTCAAGAATTTATCGTGATATTTCGCGCAATTTGAGGGTAAGAAATAACAAAAGACTCTTTCAAATGAAAGAACCTCCGGATTTTTAGTAGCTCTGTCTTAGACGAATAACAAACCACCCACAAATAGAATAGGAAACCTTATTGGCGTAAATATGTGAGGTAAGAAACTATTTCCTTAAACTGATACTGCTATAAAGCCCTGGGAAAAGTTTTTTGCCAAAATCTTTATCGAACTCAAAGATTTCAGCCACACGATCTCCATTCATTTCACTAACACTTAAAACGCTATCAAGTTCGCTAGCAACTTTCCCACACAAATCAAACATTGCACGATCTAGTTCAGTAAGAATGTAAACATTGCGCCCTTTGATTTCACAGAGCCTGTTGATTAGGTCCCGGCGCACAAAACCCAGCTTCTCGTTGCGACAGTTCTCAAGATCATTTCTTATTGCTTTGCATTCCTTATACCCCGAATCCAATCTTTCTTTTTGCTGTCTTAATTTATTGAAACATCCGATTTCTTTAGCCAAGTCCAAGCATTTACCGAGCTCATCTAAAATAATCTCGCGCTCTGCCCAAATTTTCCTGTTCTCTCCCACCTCCAGAAGATCTAGCGCCGATACCTCACACACAGAGTGCTTTAGTTTGTCAACTGAGTCTCTCAGCCGCTCAACCGCATCGTGTAAAGTTTTCCCACCTTTGCTCATTTTGACCACACCGTTGGCTAAGAACACTCGGAACTTATACTCCCGGTATAATTGGCATACTATACGCTCTAGGAACTTTCTCTTTTCGTCGGATCCATTTAAATTATAAGTAGAACACAGCCTCGAATAAAGCTTCCTAATATCAGAAGAGCTTTCAACGTCGGATGAATGCATTTCCCTGTACGGAAGTCCAAATTCCGATCTTGCTAACTCCACAAGAAACTGGGTCAAAAACCGAGCTTCTTCGGGGCTCGGTTCTTCACAGCTTGCGGTACCATCGGAGATATCTTGCCCTTCTCTAGTAATCGCAATAACGTCTTCTTGATCCGATCCTGGCGCTGATGCTTGCATAACCGGCGAAAACGCAAAGACTATTCCAAGAGATAAGAACCCCGAAAACCTCCGAAAATCTCCTTGTGCGCCCTGAGCGAACAAACCTATGGAATGTGACAATGGCAACTTACTTTTCTTGTCCATGGGAGCGCTGGGTACATCATATCTAAACAGTTGTCAAGAATTTATTTCATATTGTGAAATTCAAAGTCAGAAAACAACGTTTCGCCGTGTATACATATACAGAGGGAAAAGCCTTTCTACGATTCAAGGTCGATAACATAAATTGACTTCACATCTGGCGGGGGAAGAGAGACTCGAACCCTCGACCTTCGGTTTAGAAGACCGCTGCTCTATCCACTGAGCTATTCCCCCGTGGCACGTATTCTTGTTATTCCCGTTCAATGGCAAGCATTATCGGGGAAATGTGCTTAAATTAGGAGACACGGGCAACCTTGGCCACAAGTGCAGAGATCGCTGTCCATCAAGATTTCTTTAAGCGAAATAATGGTCCGGATAACGAGCGCTACGCGGACAGCCTTTTGCAAAACAGGTACAACCTTATTGCATGCCTCTTCACCAATTTCTTGGACGTGTTCACGGCAATATTTGAGCAAATCCGAGGTGATCGTTGTGAATTCGTCAATCAGCTCAACAGGTGAAAATCCTTCCCATTCCTCCTTACGTTCCTGAAAATCATTCAGAATCTCCAATGCCTCTTCAGCACGGCCTTTAAGCATATTCATAGCATCACAAACACTTTTCATTTGATCTTGAAACGCCGCAACAACCTCGGGATCACCTCCTAACGTTTCCAAACTCAACTCTAACGCATGGTGAGAAGCCTCGAGGATTTTAATACAATTCTGCAATTTTCGGATCGATTTTTCCAATGCAGAGGGATTTTCGACGTTCTCAAGCACCACTCCGCGCGTACGAATCTCATCGCCCGAAGTACCGTAAAGGTCACACTCCATTTGAGCGATAAGCTCTTCTTCTGTCGCTTCATGAATAAGCGGCGTTAGAACAATGTTATGAGTTGCAAATGAGTGGACGCTTTTAGGACGAGCTTTTAAGAAAGGTGTCGAACCAAAGCTAAACGAAGTACCCAATCCCAGGCACGCGAAAAATAAATGTTTTTTCATGGCGTGCCTGATTGTAAAAATATTTTATAATTTTACAATTAAAAAACAACCACGCCGAACCTGGCTGCCCGGCTAGGATTCGAACCTAGACAAACAGAGCCAGAATCTGTTGTGCTACCATTACACCACCAGGCAATGCAGAGCCAGCCTTTCTTTTCCCGCACTAATGGCAAGGCTTTTTTACCGCCGATACAAAGAAATTCTCGCCATGCCTATAGGATCTTCTTCTGTTTCTCTTAACTGAAATTGCTCAGGAATAACGGACCAATAATGTCCCCTATCCTCACTACGCTTGTAAAAAACTCTAATAGTGTACTTGGAATTCTCCAACTCTGTCTCCTCCTCGGAATCATCAGAAACATCTGATTCTTTCTCTGACTCCTCTTCGGAAGATTCTGAAAAATCGGAAGTTTCAGAACTTTTAGGGCCTTTATCCTTTCTGAATTTTTCAGGGCCATCAGAACTGTCCGAAACTTCGAAATTTTTGTTCGGCCTAGATATCTTCGAAATTTCAGAAATTTTAACATCTTCAGAATGTTTAGCGGCATCAGACTCTTTTTTAGAACTCTGAGAATTTTCTTCAGAAGTTGTCGAGGCTTCCTTTACTTCGGGACATTGCTTATCCTCGTATATCGCTTTTCCCTCAGTTCCCTCTTCTAGGAAAATTCCACTGTAAGCATGCTCTTGCCCATCACCATACATTACAATAATATCACATCCAAGCCACCAAGCCAGAAATTGAATTAATCCAGAATCCAACGGTATCCCTCCACCCGCAAGTGCGTCGAAAAATCCCCTCCAATCTCCCTCTGTGAGATCAAACGCGTCTTTCTGGACAGAACACGCAACATCCCATGCAAGTTCTTCAAAGGCTTCGCGCACCTTTAAAGGGAGAGGGCTCCTTTCTCTCAAACGTGCAACATGAGCACCAAATTTCCCAAGCTGATCGGTAACGTCTCTCCCTGCAAGCTCGATGCTAGATGCATTGGGATTTTTAGCGACCTTAAGCCCGAGCAACACTGCCCAATAGCCACATCGCCCACGTCCCGGGACATCTAAATATTGATACCCTCGAGGAAGATCCCCATAGGCATTAGCAGGAGTTTTAATGGTGTGAGGCGCTTCACAATTTTCATTCCGTCCATAAACACCATATTCCACACTTTGACTTGAAGCATTCGCTGCACGGGAAAACAGACATAATGTTCCACCTACCACAACTAAATTCAAAAAATTCTGAAACACCTTATCCATGAATAAGCTTGGTACCTGGGATCTAAAGTCATGTCAAGAATGTATCACTGCTTTTTCTAGCAGCATTAGTGAAGATTGTTCGTCACAGGCATCGCCTCGCCTCAAAATATATTTCTCCAAAATAATCGACTGATAATGCCCCAATATGCCTTCTCCCCGATAAAAGATAATCAAAGGATCTCGGTCACCGGGATAATCGTAAACATGGGCATTATTTTCATCATAAACGACGATAATGGTACGTCGGAAATGTCTCGTTAAACGTCCGATAAGCACGGAATCTAGCTGAACGCGCCCCTCTCTTAGCATGGACAGAAAACGGTTTCGATCTGCGGAAGTGACATTATCGATCGCCGCATTTGTGTACTGAACGATTAACAGTGTCAGTTCATCAAAAATAACAAGATCTTCTTCGGTAAAGCTCGATTGAGCAAAAAATGCAGCAATATCATCAGCAAGCCAGTTTAACAAAGCAGAAATATCCGCTCTCGTTACACGACCGTTCGGCTTATCCTCAACAGCTGCGGCGGACAACAATAATGCCCAACAGCCGCAACACCCATCGCCAGGTACGTTTTGCAGCCGAAACTTTCTTTTTTCTTCCGCAAACCCTACTTTCTGTAAAACAGCAGCAATTTGGTCAGAAGTCAACAAGGGAGCAGCCGTGTCTTTACGCATCGATGGAGGTTGCGGACGGCCAAAATTTTTCCCTACAGCGCGATGATCTCTTGATTTTACAGAACCGTTATAGTCCTCGTTCCGTTCCCAATGGCTAGCTGAATCGAATGAGTCAACTGGCGGCAACATGGACTCCAAATCCTCACCAAAACCGCAAAAAGGGATCTGCTGATCAACACATCGCTCATCATCAAAATCAAAAGAGGGGAAGGCCGCGTTAGCTACATTGAATAGGGAGCTCTCTAATCCAATCACAAAAAAAGATTTAACAAGCAAAAGCAAATCGCTCCAACATTTAGCAAGCGGTGTATTCGTGAAAATTTGCCTCTTCCTCTCGTTCATGCCCCTACGCGATACACGAGCCTGAAAATGATGTCAAGCAATGTTAATCGCTTTCTAACTCCACGATCTTACTCGGCGCACAATGTGGTGGCTAGGTTCACCCAATCTATTAATTAATATGGATATTACACGTTTGCGGGACAATCGCTTGATAGTGTCCGCCTCGACCATCGCCTCGGTAAAAAATCTGCACAGGATCATCTTCTGCCTGAAAATTCCCCCTATAGGTGTGCGTGATAATTTTGCGCAATCCCTTTTGAAATTCCTCCTTTTTCACGAGAATATCGAAACCAATGACCGGTGCGAGAAAAACCGTTAACGGTGAATCGAGCTCCAATCGCCCTTGTTCGAGCTTTGTTAAAAACTGATTCCAATCAGTATTATTGAGGTCCTCTTCCTTTTTCCCCGTATCATTCGCGATCAAGGTTGCAATTTCTTCTAACGCTTCGGTATCCTCTGGCGTCCGATCTTGTTTGCCACGAATGTAGGCAATGCGGTCCGAGAGCCGTTTTAGCAATGCCAAAATTTCCGATTTTTTGACATAAATGTCACGTGCATCGTGCTGCTCGGCAATTTTTTTGACGACGAGCACCGCCCAAAACCCGCAAAGTCCATCGCCTGGGACGTTGTACAGCCGAAACCCCGGAGGGACAAGCACCGTAGCGTCTTGTTTTGGAACGGCAGCGATCTGGCCTAATTGAGGAAGAATGACGTACTTCGAATCTTTGGCGACACCGGGTTGCCGCGATGCCAAAGTCTTGATTGTCCGTATCGTTTGCGCAAGTTGTTGATTCGCTTTTTTTGCCGATACCAGTAGCTGTCGCCTTGCATTCTGGATCCGTACCATATCTGCAGAACTTCCCTCTACCGTACCTGCAGCCCCTAAAAGCAGGCACGACCACACCCCCATCACTTTAACCATCCAAGCAAGAAGCTATTCGTTTACAAAGGTTTTGCAATCATTTTTCGTTAACAAGTTCCGCAACAACCCCTTCTTCCGAAATCCGTGTTAATGTTACTTTATGCAACTGATTCGTTAGATCGCGTCCTGGATCAGGCACCCAAACTTTGATGTAATTTTCCGTTAACCCGTGGAAACCACCGGGTTCGCGATCTTCAAATAAAACATCCATTTCTTTTAAAAGATAGCGCTCAAGGAAGTGACGACGCTTTTGTGCGCTCAACGCGCGGAGTTGCTGACTACGGCGGTTGATCTCAGCGGGCGCAACAAAATCGTGACTTAAATCCGCAACGGTTCCTGGACGACGGGAATACGAAAAGACGTGCGCGTACTGTAAGGGTGACTGTTCAAAAAAGTCGACAGACGCCTGAAAATCCTCCTCGGTTTCTCCCGGGAACCCGACAATAATATCCGTCCCGAGCCCGACATTAGGAATCGTAGCCGCAGCTTTTTCAAAAAATACCCTCGCCTCCTCGAGGTTGTAATGACGTCGCATTTTCTTTAAAATACGATCGCTCCCTGATTGTAATGGGACATGAAGGTAGTGTAAAAGCTTGTTTTGAGGATCTCGCATTTGTTCAAAAATCTTTTGAGGAATTGTTTTCAGCTCGATGCTACTCAGACGAATCCGCAATAATCCCGGAATCGCGTTCAACGCCTGGATAACATCCGACAAATCTTTGCCATCGCTCGAATATGTCCCGATATTAACGCCCGTAAGGATGATTTCCTTGACGCCTTTTTTGACATGTTCCGCGGCGTCCTGTAATAAATCGTCAAATGCCCGGCTCCGAGAGCGCCCCCGCAACCGCGGAATAATGCAATAACTACAGCAAAAATCGCATCCTTCCTGAATTTTGAGATTGTAGCGTTTTTCGTAAACCGGCACCAAAGCGCAGCTTGTGCGAAATTCTGATTTCGGTAAGGGATTATGGAAAATGTAGGGAAATTGCTGTCCACGTTCGACTTGCTCAATGTGTTCAAGGAGTTTCGATTTTTCCGCGTTGCCAATGACACAAATATACGGGTGCATCGCCTTTAGAGATTCTGCCGCATTTTCCGCTAGGCACCCCGTTACAAAGAGATGGATTTTGGGATTTTGACGAACAATCTGACGGAGTGTTTGACGACATTTCGACTCCGCCAATGCCGTAACCGCGCAGGTATTCACGACCGCCGCGTCGACGGAAGTATCGAAGTCCGGTGCAATTGTATGACCTTTGGCTTCGAGCTGCTCTACAATTGTACGGCTTTCCGCGGCATTCAGGCGACACCCATGAGTATGAACGTAAATCTTCATAACACCTTCGCCGCCTCAAAATATGTACGAACACAGTCTTGGTCGCTGAATGGGATTTTTTGGTCTCCAACCACTTGATAACGTTCATGTCCCTTCCCTGCAACCAAAACAATATCACCGGGTTGTGCGTGCTGTAACGCCATTTCGATCGCCTGTCGCCGATCGGGTTCGAACAGAACGTTGCGATGTCGGACTCCTAAACGCATATCATGAAAAATATCCTCAATTGCCTCATGACGTGGATTATCCGCCGTCGCGATAACAAGCGACGACCGCTCGCACGCAACTTGCATCATTTTAGGGCGTTTTGTTCGATCGCGTTCTCCGCCGCAACCAAAAATCGTAATTATTTTTTTCGGTTTTAGTTTTTGGAGCGTCTGTAAAACGCGACGCAGCCCATCTTCCGTATGTGCAAAATCGACAAAAACAGCTACCCCATTGATCTGGACCACACTCTCCAAACGGCCTGGAACACCCGGGAAAGTCGCTAATCGCCGACATAATTTTTCTAACGCGATACCCTCAACTTCATGAATCGCCGCAATAGCCGCCAGTGCATTTTCGACGTTAAAATCCCCCAGTAACGGACTACGACAGGGATAATATTTTCCGTGATATTTAAGGTCAAAAGAAGTTCCCTCGGGATGCATCTGAATATTTTGTGCTTGGTAATCCGCAGGTACATTAACCCCGTAGGTTACGCCCCCAAGCTCTCGCCATAAGCGTTCTCCGTACGGATCGCCGATGTTGAAAATATTGCACCGTGGCCTTGGGGTGTCGGTAAACAATTTTCGCTTTGCGGCAAAGTACGCCATCGAGTTGCCGTGATAATCTAGATGATCGCTCGTCAAATTGGTAAAAATCGCGGCATCGAATTGGAGCCCACAGTGGCGCCGTTGATCGAGGCCGTGTGAACTCAACTCGATCGCGACAGGGGCGCTTTTTGGAACTGTGGCAATCATACGGTACAGCGATTCCAAACTGGGGGTTGTTTGAGCCGCCTCGTGACTTTCAACTAACAAATCATCAACGATAGTTCCAATGAGCGCTGTCGACCTCCCCAATAGATGCCGGATGAGGTACGTGACGGTCGTTTTCCCATTGGTCCCTGTAACCCCCCACAAAGAATGGTTGTCGACCGGTAAAAGTCGATGAAGTGCCTGCGCAAAAACTCCAACAACGTCTGTGGCGACATAAAATTTTACGTCACGCAAATCAACTACGTCTTGTGAAGAAAGAACAACCTCGCGACATCCGCGCTGAATCGCATCATCAACAAAATCTTTAACGTCGTGTGCCCGGCTCGGGAGCGCAAAAAACATTTTCCCTGGCCCCGCTTTTCGGCTATCTGAAGTCACCTGATCCGCTGTGCGATCTTCCAATACAGACGACTCCCACGCACACTGCATGGCACAACACTACGAGATTTCGTTTATTTTCTTCAACTCAAATCTTGGAGTCTTATTAAGTTCTAAACCTTCTGCTTAGAGGTAATCACGTACTCTGTAGTCGTCTTTACCGGTATGAGAATCTGTCGTGCGACATTTCGCGGCACGAAATTCGACTTCGCCGGTTGCTTTACCGGGACTTTGGTGCCCGCTGGCAACTTATCTGCCGGACCCATCACGCTTTCCTGTTCGATAGCCCACATGATGAAGTGGAAAACCCACGAAATCAGCTTGTAGCTGAAGAACGACTCACTGATCACCTCGTGCTCGTGGATCTTAATCGAAGCCCTTCGTGGCGCCGATGTCACAGTCGGATCGACGTAATCTCTAAGTCCCAGCTGTGCCAAGAACAACGTGAAACCTACCAATGCATCACCGTCGATCTTGTAAATCTCATCGTCGCCGAGAAAATTATTAGGAATTGCACTTGGCTTTTTCGCCGTTCCGTTCTGCTTGTTATCGATTTGCTGTTTCAGGACATCAAGCGTACTCGCCACGATCAACTCCTCGTTAAGGTAAGCCAAATGGGAAATCACTTCCTCTTGCGTCAGCGTCTCCGGCGGATTTTCTCCGTTCAACAACGCCGTAGCAACTTTGAATATCTCCGCCCCTACCCCGTAAAGCGGTACCTCATCGTGAGTCCCCTCGGGACGAAGATACCTGGAAAATTCCCATTTCTCAACGGGAAATGCCGGAACGCGATAGGGATGCAGAATTCCTAACATAGAAGTCTTAACACTTAGTAACTCCGCCAAAGTTTTGATACCGGGGAAACGGTAACAACCCGCTGAAATAACGGTCCCATTTTTGAGGGTACCGGTAATGCCCGCACTTCCATCTGAAAGCTTACTGACTAAAAATTCAGTAAACTCCACAACCTTCCGCTTCCAATCATCCGGCAACAAGTTTTTTTGAGGAGGAGTGCTTACGGAGCTTGATCCATCGCTAACCGGACTGTTAGCGAGTGCCTGTGTCTCTTTATTCTTCGATTGACCTTCTTTTTTCTCAACAATCTCGGTCTTCATAAGAATCGTAACAACCTTATCGGCTATTTTTCTGAGATTTTTCGCAAATAAATCCTTACAATCACGCGAAGTACAAGCCCCCGCCTTTGTGCTATTTTCAGGAAGATAAATTGAAGGCAAAACGACCGTTTTCTTCGATAACTTCGTGAAAGGATCAACAGTTTCCGCGCTGAAGGTTACATCAATCCCTTCCGAATCAAAAGCAACCACTAGACGAACGTGGCGCAACTCTGCCACCACGGCATCCACAAGCTCCATAATCTTCTTTTGTGATGGATCATCCTCTGTGGTGGATTTTATCACGGCGCTAACATCGATCGCCAACTGTGCGGGTTGATCCGCTGTTTTTTCCGCTGATGCCTTATCCTCCTCTTTTTGAACTAAAAGTGCCTCTGTCTCTGTCAATTCGCTCGTTTCTTCTTCCTTTTCGGGAGTCTTCGAGGTATCTTTCAAAAGCAGTCGCTCAACCCAGTCGCGAAGTGCGGCAAAATCGAGTTCATCCATCTGGATATAGCACCGGTCTGCAGCCGACTTACTCACACCCCAGGGCGTATTTTCTTGAACAACCGCTGCGAGCAGTTTTTTGTCTTGGGAAATCTGTTCCAGCTGTGTCGTACTTCCGGTTACGATGAAAAAGCCCTCATGTTCAAAAAACTTCGAAAACCCGCTCTCTTTGAGTATATCACGCAAAATTTGGATTCGCGCCGGATCGGATATCGGTCGAAGTACAGCAAAAAAACCGGGCGTATGATCATTTTGGGTATAATAATGGATTACAACGTCATAGTTGAGGTCCAAAATTCCCACTAACGGCAATGCCAGCGCCGATATAAACGCCCTGGCCGCTATCGGTGCAATTCCCAAAGCATTAAAAAGACCTTCGCGGCTCAAAATTCTTTCCGGAGCGGAAAAACGTACACTCGCAATGGGCTTCAAATCCGCTAAACTCGGTAGTACCTCTACTGCTGCTTTGGCAATCATCTTCTCTTGAACCGCGGGCAATGCTTCCGATTCCACCACCGGCATCTCTGAAGCTCCTTTTACCTGCGACACTTCCACTACTGCCGGACTTGCGGGCGCGACCGCTGTATTTTCCGCGCACAAGATTTCACCGACGCCCATCCACAAACCCAATGAAAGGTGAAATACCAACGCTTTGTTCATAATTTTCTCACCCCAGAGGATAAAAAATCGCCCCTTAACGCAAGTCCAATCTCAAACGATCATTTCGGCTTAAAATTCGTAAGGAACCTGCGCAGAAAATTGAAACGACTGCCCTTGATAACAGTACTCCAAATCAATAGCGCAAGATTGGAGGTAGAGCCGCTTCCCTAAAATCGGTACCAACTGTCGGTTTAATTTAAAATCCCCATAAGTTTGATCGCCAACAATCGGCATTTGCCGCAATGCGCACTGAACCCGGAGTTGGTGCGTCCTCCCCGTCACCGGCTGCAACTGATAAATCGCCAAAGTGGGCATTTCACTACCCAAAGAAACAGTCCGAATTAACATATACCGCGTGATGGCAAGCGTGCCTTGAGAATGTAGTTTTGGTTCTACACGGCATGATCGAACACAATCTTTAAGCCGTTGTTTTTGCAAGACGTCACGAAAAATGCCTTTCTGCGGCAGCGATTGATACTGTACGAGCGCGCGGTACTCTTTCTGGACACACCCCGCCGCAAAAGCTTGACGAATTGCCTTGGTAACAGAAAGCGAAGTGCAGCCCAATACAATACCCGAGGTCGGCGTATCGAGGCGATTCAGGAGAAAAAACTTTTCTCGATTATTCTGATAACATCGCTGCACGGGATCGTAACCGAGACTCAGCAACGCACGGCGACAGTGCCCCGGACGATTGGGAATCGACATAATTCCACATGGCTTATAGAGTGCAACCACCCCGTTGGGGTCAACAGCCACAACATGAACCCCAGGCGCCATAAAAGGCTCCCAGCACGTCGGATCATCATTCATCGGCAAAATTCAACTTGCCAATTTTTTGAGAAAAACAAGACTCATCGACGCCGGGCCCTTAGCTCAGCGGTTAGAGCAGGGGACTCATAATCCCTTGGTCGCAGGTTCGAATCCTGCAGGGCCCACCCGGTTATTTTTTGCGCGCTATAACAACCAAGAATCTATCATCCACTTTGACATCTCCCGGGTTATAGCGTCCCGAGCGGTCCTTTGCGAATTCTTCAACGGTAAAGCCGTTTTTTTCTAAAAAAAACTTCATTGAAGCTTTATTAAAGAGATGAAAGTGCCGCGACATCCGATCACCCTCAAAATTCGCGTCAAAATCTGGCGTCTCAAGAAACAGCAACCCTCCCGGACGAATCTTCCCTTTCAAAGCTTCTAAAATTGCTGACGGTGATCGAAAATGTTCCAGCGTATCCACCATCGCAATTACATCGAAGAACCCATCCTCAAATCGATGAAAATAATCGATCGCGTCACACCGAATCACCTCTCCATAACGCGACGCCTCCTTTTGAGAAAGGTCTGTTACATCATTTCCATAACAAACAAAGCCCTTTTCTTTGGCTAACTTCATGAAAACCCCATCCGCACAACCAACATCTAAAAAACGTTCTTCGCCTTTGCTTTTTTTTGTGTAGTGCTTCTCGATTAAACTCATGTAATAGGAGAAAATACCTTCCCGGAAATTGGAGTCATAATCATGGACAAACCCTTTGTACTTTCCTGAAAAATACTCGTCGTAGAATCGCATTACTACATTGTCATTTAAACGGGGCGACACCATCGCGAGCTGACAATCCGGACAACACAACCAGTGAAATTTTCGAGGAATAGCGGCAAACGGCACATCATTCTCCGGATGTGCAGCGTAATAATCCCAAACGTAACCCCACTCCAACGAAGCATCATGCGTTGCCTTTTCAGCTAGCTTGTTACCGCCGCACAAATCACAACAAGTTACCTCTTGCGCAACTTTCTCAACACCCCCGCTAGCAAAACAGCTCAACGCAGTACTTACCATAAGTAGGAGCGGCACAACTCCTTTCAGAACATCCATGATTGCAGAGAAGATGATTAAAATCCGTGTCGTCAACTCCAGACACTAGTACATCGCATTTTGATAAAATTCACACATACTCCGAAGCGCGGTGGCGAGGGGCGGAATCGAACCGCCGACACAAGGATT
The DNA here is from genome assembly GCA_021294815.2 of Verrucomicrobiota bacterium. Classification (NCBI taxonomy): domain Bacteria; kingdom Pseudomonadati; phylum Verrucomicrobiota; species Verrucomicrobiota bacterium. The sequence continues at coordinate 726,976 of CP095464.1, read as the reverse complement.
TTCAGTCCTCTGCTCTACCGACTGAGCTACCTCGCCGCGGCTCAATAGCTGAATAACACTGTTTTCAAAGTCAAGGGTTAATTACCCAATGAATGCATATCAGCCCAGAACTGTGGCACTGTATAATCAGTTGCCAAAAGCCCCTTGTCGTTATACTATACTCGGAGAGAATGAGCCATGTACTGTCTTTTGAGCACCCTTAATCTACTTCCTATACCGCTTGAAACCTATGGAACGGCGAATTTGGAAAATTTAGCGCAAATTCTTGCCCATCGGATTCAATGTGCTCCATTTAACGCATTTGCGACAACGATCTTTCTTTGTGCGGTACTGCACACATTTTTCGCTCCCATTTTTCAGAAAATCGCTACGCGTTTTGACGGCAATGAGGCACGCGACCGCATGCTTCATACTCTATTTCATTTTTTGGGCGAAATTGAGGTAATTTTTGGACTCTGGATACTGCCCTTAGCAATTGGGATTCTTTATCTTTACGACTACAGGACCTTAGCGGGCTACATCCAATCCGTCAATTACGTGGAGCCCATGTTTATCGCCGTTATCATGACGATCGCAGCAAGCCGGCCGATCTTACAATTCGCACAACGCTGTATGCAGCGCGTTGCATCACTTGGGGGTTGTACTCCAAAAGCATGGTGGTTCGCCATTTTGACCATTGGTCCGCTCTTGGGATCGTTTATTACCGAGCCTGCCGCAATTACCATTTCCGCACTGCTTTTGTCGCAACAATTTTACGCCCTCGAGCCATCGATGAAATTTCGTTATGCGACGCTTGGACTGCTGTTTGTCAATGTCTCCGTCGGCGGTGTCTTGACCCACTTTGCTGCACCGCCGGTCCTTATGGTCGCCGAACGTTGGGGCTGGAATACGCCCTATATGTTCACGCACTTCGGAGTGATTGCGATGCTAGGAATTGCAATCGCAACAGCCCTTTACGGATTTCTCTTTCGGAGAGAGTTGCATATTTTGCAGGAAAGGTCCCGGAAAGTCGAAGAGAAATCGCAAGAACAACCTACGGTTCCGTTATGGATTATCGGAATTCATCTTTGCTTTCTCATCTGGACAATCGTTAACATTCATACACCGGCACTTTTTATTTTGGGCTTCCTTTTCTTTTTGGGGTTTGTTCAGGTTACAGCCCCTTATCAGACCCCAATCTCGTTGCGATCGCCTGTCCTCGTGGGATTTTTTCTAGCGGGTCTCGTCACTCATGGCGGTTTACAACAATGGTGGATTGAGCCTGTACTTGGACAGCTCGGCGAATCATCTCTATTTTGGGGCGCAACGCTGCTCACGGCATTTAACGACAACGCGGCAATTACCTATCTCTCTTCTTTAGTACCCTCTATTGCTCAAAATGCGGCGCTCAAACATGCGGTCGTCTGCGGTGCGGTAACCGGAGGTGGCCTGACGGTCATTGCCAATGCACCGAACCCCGCAGGCCAGGCGATTTTATCCAAACATTTTTCGAAAAAAATTTCACCGTTGAGATTGCTTATGGGAGCACTTCCGCCAACACTTATCCTCGCAACTTGCTTTCTTTGCCTATAAGTTTCCTTTGGAATAATCCGTAAAAATTCTCACTAGTACACGAAGTCATAGTTTTGTGTTGCCCTTCGAACACTCCATTTTTTAGTGGTCGGGGTCTTTATGAAGTGTTTACGAACTCTTTTCCTCGTTTTGGTTCTAGTCGGTATTGTGATTGCGGTGAGGCACTTTCAGCTCTTGCCGACAGCCAAAGATACCCTTCGCATTGGGAATTCGACGGAAGTTGCCACTTTAGATCCGCAATTAGCACCGGGGCTCGATGAAGGAAAGGTCGTCTCTGCGATTTTCGAGGGGTTATTTGTTCCGGCGACCCGTGATTTGAAACCATTACCGGGAGTTGCGGAGTCATATGTCGTTTCTAAGAATCGAAGGGAGTACACTTTTACTCTACGTGAAAATGCGCGATGGAGTAATGGCGATCCTGTTGTTGCCGGAGATTTCGTCAATGCCGTCCGCCGCGGGCTCTCAACCAATCTCGGTTCGCCGTGGGCGGAACTTTATTTTGTACTTCTGAATGCGCAGCGCTACTACAATGACGAGGTTACCGATTTCTCAAAAGTTGGCATCGAGGCGGTCAACAGTAGAACTTTGAAGCTCACACTGGAGGAACCTATCGATTATCTCCCCTCGTTGCTTATGCATTGGGCATGGTCCCCCGTTCACAAGACTTCCATTAAGCGTTTTGGTAGTCCTTATGATCGTAACAATCCGTGGACACGTGTTGGGAACATCGTGACTAATGGACCCTATGTACTTCAGTCAATTGAGGTTGGAGACAAGATTGTCGTTTCGAAAAACAAGTATTACTGGGATTACGATAATGTCGCTATTGGGACGATTCAATTTCTTTCCGGAGTCGATACCATGACCGAGGAAAATATGTTTAATGCCAATCAGATCGATATCACGGACAACGTCGCAGCAGAAAAGATCGAGTTTTATAAATCACAAAAACTGCTCAAAACGACGGCAACACTGGGTTCATTCTTTTTCTGGTTTAATTGTACCCGTCCACCATTCGATGATGTGCGCGTACGCAAAGCACTCAGTCTGGCCATTGATCGTTCGGCAATTGGTAAACTTCGGGGACGTGGTGATGGGTTTGAAGCCTATGCGCTCGTACCTCCTGGGACATTTAACTATAATGCGGACCGCCACCTGATGTCTGAAGATGTCACCCTCGCGAAACAACTGCTCCGCGAGGCAGGGTATCCTGACGGGAAAGGGTTTCCCAAAGTAGCATTTGTTTACAACACAACGCCAGGACAAAAGCTCATCGCGGAAGCCGTACAAGAGATGTGGCGCCGTAATCTGGGCATTAAAATCGATCTGCAGAGCTTCGAATGGGGTGTTTTTTTAGGCGAGCGTCGCGCGCATAATTTTGCAATTTGCCGTGGAGGTTGGATCGGCGACTATAATGATGCGACCACCTTTCTTGACCTGTTTCGCTCTGACAGCCCTAATAATCATGCGCAATGGAAAAATAAGGAATACGATGCTCTTCTCGAACAGGCGGCTAAAGCGCCGGAAAATCGTGCCGCAATCCTCTCTGAGGCCGAGCGTCTAATTTTTGACGAGATGCCGATTGTACCACTCTATTACGATTCTACGTGTCACCTCGTTGCAAAGCGCGTCGGCGGCTGGCACGCCAATATCCTCGACTGGCACGCGCTCAAGTTTGTATACTTCCGTTAAAAAATAAAAAGATTGCGAGATATGGGGAGGATCGCTTATTAAGGGGCAATGTTTACCAAGAAGGCGAAATCTCCGGATCGGCAGTATATCCTTGAGTTCGAGCGGCCACTTCGAGAGCTCCAGAGAAACCTTGACGAGTTGTTGGAGCGTTCTCAGGGAGCGAAGATCGATATTTCGTCGGAAATCCATGCTCTTGAAGGGAAAATTGCCAATGAGGAGCACCGCATCTTTGCCAATCTAACCACCTGGCAACGGGTCCTGATCGCGCGGCATCCGAGTCGGCCTTACGCACAGGATTACATCAAAAATATTTTTACGGATTTCCAAGAGCTCCACGGCGATCGTCGGTTTGGCGATGATCAGGCGATTATGGGCGGTTTTGCCGATCTCGATGGTGAACCCGTCATGGTTACCGGGCAGCGTAAGGGTCGATCGCTTGAGGAAAATATTGCGTACAATTTCGGGTGTCCCTACCCCGAGGGTTATCGAAAAGCGCTGCGGCTCATGCGGCTCGCCGAAAAATTTTCTTTACCGATTATCACTTTCGTCGATACCCCAGGTGCCTATCCTGGCATTGGATCCGAAGAACGCCACGTCGCGGAGGCGATCGCGTTTAACCTTCAAGAAATGGGGAGGCTCGCGACCCCAATTTTGTCGATAGTCATCGGTGAAGGCGGTTCTGGGGGTGCGCTGGGTATTGCGGTCTCCGATCGGGTATTCGTTCTCGAAAATGCTTATTATTCCGTCATTTCTCCCGAAGGCTGTGCCGCGATTTTATGGAAAGATCGCAAATTTGCCCCAGAAGCTGCCGAAGCGCTCCAGTTATCGCCGCAAAACCTCTTACAGTTCGGAATCGTTGAGGAAATTATTCCCGAACCTCTCGGAGGCGCGCACCGTAACCCGGATTTTGTCTTCGAGGCGACGAAAGAAACGCTATTGCGACACCTCAAATCTCTTAAAAAGCTTTCTGAAAAACAGCTACTCGAGAAGCGCTACCAACGTTTTCGTTCTATCGGTATTTTTTCTGAAACTGAGCAATAAAAAAGCGGCACCAAAGTGCCGTCCTTTTATCGATTTTCCCCTTCTTGGTCCTACATCGCGGCACACCGCGGGCAACCATCGAACCTGAGCATTTTGCGCATCGCAAACTCGGTCTGCTTACCGTCATTCCACTGTTGTACCGGTTGAAGATAGCCCACAACACGGGAATAAACCTCGGTTTTACTACCACAATGAGGACACTTCTTTTGCTCCCCTGAAAGATACCCATGCTCTGCACACACCGAAAACGTCGGTGTCAACGAGAAGTAAGGTAACCTATAGGATTCCGCGATCTTTCGAACGAGGTTCTTAACAACTTCACCATCACGAATGCGTTCACCAAGGAAACAGTGTACAACCGTTCCGCCGGTAAACTTTGTCTGTAACTCGTCCTGATGATCCAAGACCTGAAAGAGATCATTCGTATAGTTGACCGGGACATGAATAGAATTCGTGTAATACGGAGTTTCGCTCTCACTCGCGCTGCGTACCGCACCCCCGAACTGCTTCTGATCCTTAAGCGCCAAGCTAAATGATGCCCCTTCTGCCGGTGTCGCCTCAAGATTGTAGTAATTGCCCGTCTCTTGTTGGAATTCAACCATCTTCGACCGCATATAATCGAGGACTTCAAGCGCGAATTGCCGCCCTTCTTCGGTCATAATACTCCTATTCAACAGATTTAAACATGCTTCATTCATTCCAACAATCCCGATCGTCGAGAAGTGGTTACTCCAATAGCACCCAAAACGCTGTTTGATACTCTTTAAGTAAAAAGATGTGTACGGATAGAGCCCTGCATCCGTGAGTTTTTCCAAAAGTGCGCGCTTAATTTCTAAACTCTCTTTCGCCAACACCATTAACTTCGTCAGACGATCGAAAAACTCCTCTTTCGTCGCCGATAAAAATCCAAGACGCGGTAGATTGATCGTCACAATGCCGACACTTCCTGTCAACGGATTCGCACCGAATAATCCTCCACCTTTACGCCGTAACTCTGTATTATCGATCCGCAAACGACAGCACATCGAACGTACATCTTCCGGATTCATATCCGAATTGACGAAATTCGAAAAATACGGGATCCCGTACTTGCCAGTAATTTCCCAAAGTCCCTTGAGATTCTCACTATCCCAATCGAAATCTCGGGTAACGCTAATCGTCGGAATCGGGAAGGTCATCACACGACCCTTCGCATCGCCCTGCGCTAGAACTTTGAAGAACGCACGATCAAAAAGATCAATTTCCTTCTGGAATTCACCGTACTTCTGTTCCTGCAGTTTGCCACCGATAATCACCGGTTCGTCCTTGAGGTGCGCCGGACAAAAGAGATCGAGCGTTACATTTGTAAATGGCGTCTGGAAACCGACCCGCGTCGGTACATTGATGTTAAAAACAAACTCTTGAAGCGCTTGCTCGACCTGTTCTTCGGTTAAACCATCAAAACGGATGAAAGGCGCCAAAAGGGTATCAAAATTGGAAAATGCCTGTGCTCCTGCGGCCTCACCTTGTAAGGTGTAGAAAAAGTTGACAACCTGTCCTAATGCCGTTCTAAAATGCTTCGCGGGCTTCGACTCAAGCTTGCCATGAACACCTCCAAACCCCTCTTTGAGCAAATCCGCTAAATCCCAGCCAACACAATAAACCGATAATTGCGAGAGATCATGAAGGTGGAAATCGCCAGATTCGTACGCCTCACGGACCGCTTGTGGATACACCTTATTAAGCCAGTACGTTTTCGAGATCGATCCCGCAAGGTACTGATTGAGCCCTTGGAGCGAATAACGCATGTTGCTGTTTTCACGGACCTCCCAATCGAGCTTAGACAAATACTGATCTACTTTATCAATCTCTGCCTCTTTCACAAGATCTGCGGTTCGATTCCGGCGATCACGTACTAAAATCGCATGCTTTGCACTCTTATGATACGGCGACTGTAACAAAACCGTCTCGATAGTATTTTCGAGCTCGGATAAAGTATCGGCATGTGCCGCACCCAGTTGAACAAAAACCGCACCGGTTAACTGCTCGGCGACTTCTGAACCGAATTCCTCCGTCGTGGTTCCAATCTCCAACAACATCTGATAGACCTGCAAACGCAACACGTCCTCCGGCTCGATGGTGGTATCAAATTTCACTTTTTGACTCAATGTTTGGCTAATCATCTTTTAATCCTTAAATACTATATCTAGTGGCTTCTATCGAAACGAGATAGAATATATAGTATCTCAAAGCGAAATGCGAGGATTTTTTAGAAAATCTTATTCACCGGAAATTTTGCGATCCAGAGCTCACTTTTGAGTTGCGAAAAGAAAGTTATTCACAGCACCAAAATGATTTTTTGCCTACAAGGGGCTGCTCTAGGCTTTGTCAAGACCCCAAATGCATATAATTGCCGCTAAAAAATTTTTTAAACCTCGTAAGGCGTCATGACCTCGGGATTGAGGACGCTGATGTGCGGCGCGAGGTAGGTTAACTCATCGAGGAACCAGTTACGCGAATCATCATTGCCGTGGGTGAGAACAATCGCTCGGGGATCGAGCTTAATCGCCGCCCTCAAAAGTTCCTCGCGATCGGCGTGACCGCTAAGATCAAAACGCTCAATATTTGCACGGACATTGGTGCTGTAGTTGAGCGCGGAAAAGAGAAAAGGGCTTCCCGATGGCGACGCTAACAGGTGTCCCCCGGGGGTTTCGGGATCGCAATAGCCGACAAAACAGATGGAATTTTTGGGATCACTCAGTAGACAAGCCGCGATGTTGTAAGAAGGCGTATTTTCCACCATCATACCGCTACTGACGACAAAAATTGTTGGCTTATCGGGTACATCTCCGGGTTTGAGGTATTTGATCTTGTTGAGCGACATAACGCCGAGGTCCTTCAAAACGCTTTTCCGGAAGCGCAATGAGGGGTATTTTTTGGCGATTTCGTCAAATGCATCGACAATCGCGAGCCCGAGTCCCGAACAAACAATGGGTGTTTTGGCACTGAGCTGCTTCGCCTTTACCGCATCATGTAGAATCGTCAAAATCTCTTGAGTCCGACCAAATGCAAACGTTGGAATAAGGACCGATCCCCCATTTTGTAGCGTATGGTGGATCGTCGCAATAAGGTGCTCAATCTCGGCATAAACTTTGTGCTCTTCCGTCCGCTCCGTCACACCGCGGGTTGTTTCCATAACCAGCGTATCGACTTTTTGCTTTGGCCAGGAAGCCCCTGGTAAGATTTTTTGTTGACGGAATAGAACATCGCCCGTAAAGAAGATTTTGCGGTGCTTGTACTCGATCAATACGCCCGCGGCACCAGCGACATGCCCTGCGTCTAGAAACTGGATCTCGATTTTTTCATCGCCCTTACGAAAGATGCGCGGAACACCGTACTTCATCTCAAAGTAGTGCTCGTTCAGGCGGTTGATTTCATCGAGCGTATATAGCGGGTACTCTTTGACGCCCAGCTCTTTGTGTTGCCGCTTCATCACCGTGTGACTGTTTTCTAACAAAACCGGCATTAATTCGCGCGATTGGGGCGTGACAAGGAGGCGCGCCTGAGGCTGTTGGCGCATTAAAACGGGGATCGACCCGATATGATCGAGGTGGCAATGCGTCGCAATGACAAAGTCTAAAGAGTAAGGGGTAATCGCGTCGAGGTTTGGGAGCGCCTTCAATCCCGTCTCGCGAGGACTCATCCCCGAATCGATAACAAAATGGAACGGCCCGATTCTGACATAGCTACAATTTGCGCCGATATCACGTTCGGGATTAAGATCTTCAAAAAACATGCAGCACCTAATGTAAAACTACCCGTGCCGATGTCGAGCCTACATCCGGTACAGCGTCACGTCAGGCTTACGCGCATGGACAATGAAGTTGTAAATTGCATCAAGTGCCGGCTCTTTGGCGTCTTCCAAGACATAATGTCCACAGTCTTCAAATCGAATCACCGCCGCACGCTCGAAGAAACTCTGCCATTCTTTTAAAAACCACTCCGTAAAACAGAAATCCCGTTCACCCCATAGGAGTAGGATCCGCTTTTGGCTCAGAAGAAAAAGCGCATTTTCAATCTCCGTCAATGTATTCCATGAGGGATGCCGCGTCGATAAGGGGATATCCGCGACAAACTTCCGAATCGCAACCCGATTTTTCCAGGAATTGTAAGGGAATCGATAGCCATAGGCGGTAAGAGCATCAAGGCCCTTCGTCGTCGACATATGATTCGATCCCCGGACAAAGGCATTGAGGCCTCGGATGAGCAGATCGCCCAAAACCGGTGTCCGACAAAAATTGATACGCACGGGAATCCGTGAGGAATGAAAGGCCGCTCCATTCATAATCGTTAGGCTCTCGACACGTTCCGGCCAACGCTCGGCTAACGCCATCCCGACAGCACACCCCCAGTCGTGCATGACAAAGTGAAAGCGTTTGAGCGACAACGTCTCAATGACCTTACGCGCATTGGCAATATGTTGCGCCAACGTGTAGGGATACTTTTGAGGTTTCTCGGAAAGCCCACACCCCATATGATCGATTGCGATACAACGAAACGTCGACTTCAGCTTCTGAATGAGATCGCGATAATAAAAGGACCATGTCGGGTTACCGTGAATCATGAAAACCACGTCGCCCTCACCTTCATCTACATAGTGAATGCGGTTGCCATCGGGCATCGCGATAAAGTGGCTTTTAAACGGATAAATCGCCTGTAACTTTTGCGGTAATCTCACAATTTATATATTTTCGGCAGTCGCCGTTTCGGTTAACTGAAGGAAATCATCCATGATTCGGAGGCTTTCACGAAGGTGAGTATCAATCGAATCATTCTTCTTGTGCTTGGATTTTTTCTTCGCTACAACTCTCGGTTTCCCAGATTTTTCGCGCTCAGCGGCATCATCGAGCAAGATTTTTTCATAGGAAGGGTTACTTTTAAGCAATTCTTTAATTCGGGCATCGACGACCTGCTGTGCTAATTCATTCTCCTTCCGCTCTTGGCGGCGTTGAGTGAGACTTTCCGGATAAGCCTTGGTATCGACGACCTTCTGGAGCATCGCAATCCGTTCTTTGAGGACCTGAAACTCCGATAGATCCTCTTGCCGATGTAGACTTTTTTCGCGCAATGCCGCGGTCGTAGTCTCCGTCAACTGACTACCTGGGGTATACTCGGCACGATCAATGGTGTCCCAGGCGATCGCGTGAGGTAAATCCCCCTCGCCAATCGGTAAAAGTGCGTCAAACGAAGGGAAAACGATATCAGATGCGACGCCCTTAATTTGTGTCGACTGGCCACTCGGAAGATACCACTTTTGCGTCGTCACTGCTGAAGCCCCGAGGTCTTCTTTGTATTTAAACTTCGGGAAAAGCTGTTCCATTGGCAAAAGTACCTGAACAGTCCCTTTCCCGTGCGTATTTTGATCGCCCACAATTAACGCTCGATTGAGATCTTTTAGTGCTCCAGCTAAAATTTCCGCCGCTGAGGCACTCATCCGGGAGACGAGGACTACCATCGGCCCATCCCATCCCAATCCCGCAGTTTTTTGCGTTGAAAAACGCTCGATATTGCCGTATTGCCCTCGGACTTGCACGATCGGTCCCTGAGCAAAAATTCCGCCGACTAAAATCGATTGTTCGAGAAATCCTCCCCCATTTTCGCGTAGATCTAGTACAATGCCCTGAACCTCTTTTGCTTTCAGTTTATTGATTAACGCGACTAAATCGGTTGCGCTGTTGGACTGTTGGTTATCGTCACCCGAACTGTTGCCATAAAACGCGGGGAGCGCAATAACGCCCACCTTGTGTCCCTTTTCGGTATTGAAAAATTTCGCACTTGCCCGACTCTCATCGAGCTCGACTTCTGCGCGAACAAGGGTTACGACTTTGCGTGCACTGATGTCCCCTGTAGGCTGTAATGTAACGCGAACCGTTGTCCCCTTTTTGCCTCGAAGCAGCTTTGTAATGCGCGTCAGAAGCATTCCCGAAACATCGACGGCTGGCTCGTCGCCCTGCGCTACTGCCACGATTTTGTCACCGACCTGGAACTCACCACTACATGCAGCAGGTCCTCCAGGGAATAACTCACGTACAACACAGCTCCCATTTTCATCCCCTAACTGCGCACCAATTCCGACAAACGAGTGGTGCAGCGACATCCGAAGGTCTTCCATCGATTCGCGCCCCATGAAGACCGTGTGCGGATCGTATGTCATCGCAACGCTATTCAAAAACCGTTCCTGTACCATCCACGGCTCAACACAAGCAATATTGCGCAACAAACTCTTATAACGCCGCAGTATTTCTTTTTTCGCCGCTTCGATTTTTTCCGGTAACGTCATCGGCAAAGACACATCGGTACCATCGTCGTGAAGAAAACAGATCAGGTTTTTAATACAACAGGGATCGATCCGCGAGCGATAGGACTTAAAAAGAAGTGATGTAGTGCCGACAACCGGTCGCTGTAAAGGCCGAGCACGCGGAGTCTTGAGAGAAAGAACTTTAGCCCGTTCCGCGGTTTTGAAACTATATTTCAACAAACGCCCCAGTGTGCGCTCTTCCGGTTTTTGTGATAGTTCGATTGCCGTACGGAGCCGCCCCGCTTCTGCCGCTTCGGAAAGAATGATTTCGTTAACAATCTCAAAATTTAACCGGTCCTTCCAAAGTTGCTCTAACTCTGATTGCGTCGCGACAAAATGCTCTTTATCGCGATCCATGATGTAGCTCCGACGACTTTCGAGTTCAAAATCATTGGCCTGAACTTTTTGAAAAATCCATTCGATGCGGCTAGCAAGTTTCTGGCGGTAGAGCTCAAAAATCGAAAATCCTGGAGTTAAACTTCCACCATTCAAAAAAACATCGAGACTTGAGGCGAAGCGCTTGATAAACTCATCAACCTCGGGTTGTAAAAAAAACATCCTCGAGCCGTCAATCCGTTCGATATACTCCGTTAAAACCTGTTTAAAATCAAGAGTTTTGAGTTTCCGGTGGTCGTAGTGAACCTCCTCAAGGCATTTCATCATACAGATGGTTTCGAGACGCATCGTACTAGTCTGTTCCAGGGATGAAAACTCGGGGTTTTTGAAGACAAACTCCTCGGATTCCGCGGCTTTTTCTGCGGGAGTGATTCCGTCACCCCAAGCCCATACGAAACCGCTCATGAAGAGCCAAAAAAATCGCTGAAAAAGTCTCATCAAATAAACGCGGGATTATTGTAACACCCCCTGATTTAGCAAGAATATAATCGGCTCCGCGAGTTCATAGGCGATTAGACTTGCCTTTCACACTGCAAGTTCTACGGCTGGAGGCACGCAGGCATAGTATAGCGGTAATACGCGAGCTTCCCAAGCTTGAATCGAGGGTTCGACCCCCTCTGCCTGCACCCACCATGGGCGGGACATTGTGGTATTAGGCGAGTATTCCCACGATTTTTCCCAATCGTCGTTTTCGAACTTAATGCCTCCTGGATTTTGCTAGTCAAAAAGGGTATTTGTGCTTAGGTTGTGATGCCATGAGCGACTTCGATGATGCCTATCGTTTCGATGATGAAGAGGATTTTAACGCGACTTGGTCGGAAAAGGATTGGAAACAGTATATTGCGAAAAACGATCTTCAGGTCTCCTTATTTTTAAACCTCTTCGTCTCATCACGTAATATTGTCAACCATATGGATCACATCGCGCTACAGATGGGGTGGGTCAAGGGAGAAGACGACGCCTCTTTTGTCAAAAAAATCTTTCATGACGCCAAAGAACCCAATACGATCCATACCCATCCGGTAACCACGATTACCCGCGGACTGTACCATTTTCTCACCAAAAACTGGGAAATTTATCTCGAGAGCTCCAAAACGACGGACGTCAAACTCTGTTGGACCTACGCGCAACTTCTCAATAACGGTGAACGGAGTGCACTCTTTGGGATTTCCTGTATGGATGCTGGCGATGACTTTTTAGCGGTTTGCCACTTCAAAAATGCCCTCCAGATTCTCAATCTTACCATGGATATCATTCAAAAAATCCCCAAAGAAACGCTAAAAATCAATGTTGTTTTTCACGATGCTCTTATTGCGTGTTTTGATCTCCGCGAGGTTTGGATTAAGGTAATGGAGTCTTGCAAAAACCAGGAATCGGAGGACGATGACGCTTTATGACGGCCTATCCGTTACTGATTGTCGACGATGAAAAAAATACCCGTGAGGTTCTAAAACGCCTCTTAAGTTCGGACTACACCGTTTCACTCGCATCAGGTGTCGAAGAAGCGCTCGAGATTTTACAAAAACAAACCTTTTCCGTCATCATCACCGACCTCCGTCTCGGGGGCAATACCTCCGGTTTCACTATTATTCAAGCGGCTGCGAAAAAAAATATTCCCTGCATTATGATGACTGCCTTTGGGGATGTCGACACTGCCGTCACGGCAATGCGCTGTGGCGCATTTGACTTTGTCACCAAACCCCTAAACTTCCAAAAGCTCAAAATTACCCTCAAACAAGCGGTTGAACAAGCTCCTCTCTCAAAAACGGAATTTAAACTAGAATCTTCGACAAAAAGTGAAACGCTTCCTCCATCCTTAACGGTCATTGCAGCACCGAATTCACCTTTCTACCAGGTCCTTGAAAATGCCAAAAAGATCGCGAACAACCGCGCTAACGTCCTCATTTACGGCGAAACGGGCACGGGTAAAGAAGTCTTAGCCCAAACGATCCACCAATCCAGTTCACGCGCTCAAGGCCCCCTAATTACTGTCCACTGTGCTGCACTGCCCCCCCTACTCCTCGAAAGCGAATTATTCGGTCATGAAAAAGGTGCTTTTACAGGCGCTACGGAAGCGCGTATCGGGAAATTCGAAGCCGCGAATCACGGTACACTTTTTTTAGACGAAATCGGCGAAATTGATGCCAACATTCAGGTCAAACTCCTTCGCTTTCTCGAGACCAAATCACTCGAACGAATCGGCAGCAATAAAACACGTGACATTGACGTTCGAATTATCGCCGCGACCAATAAAAATCTTGCCCACATGGTCCGGGAAGGGACCTTCCGCGAAGATCTCTACTACCGCCTCGACGTCCTGGAGCTCAAATCGCCTCCCCTACGCGAACGTCCGGAGGATATTCCGCTGCTCTTCACGCACTACATCCACTATTTTTGTCGAGAAAACCAATTAGCCGACCTCACCATCGAAGATCGCGTCTTTTATTTTCTCAAAAAATATAGCTGGCCCGGAAACGTTCGCGAACTCAAAAATGTCTGCGAAAGCATTGTTGCCCTCATGCCCGAAGGCCAACAACACATTACACCGGATGAACTCGGTGAGAAATTCCGCTAAATCAAAACATTAATTTTTGAAACTTGTCTCCGTTTTCAGGATTGATTTCTTCGGAGAAAGATAAGGCGATGTCGTTATTTTCGTGGCATTTTTTCTCACTCGGTTACGGCGCTATGGGATTTTTATGGCTCCTCGCCGCCATCGGAACTATTCTAACACTCGAACGACTCCTCTTCTTTCGACGTTACAACATCGACGTAACGATCTTTTTCGAAGGCATTCGGAATCTTCTTTCTTCGGGAAAAGTCGCTGAAGCCATCGATCTCTGCGAACAAGAAGGCTCTCCCGCAGCCAACATTATCCGCACCGCTCTCATGGATCGCGAACTCCCCGGCAGCGAACTCAAGGCCCGCATTAAGGCCTCTGCATTACTCGAAATTCCCCGCTGTGAACGACGTATTTTACCCATTCTGACCATCGCTAAGATTGCGCCTCTTGTCGGGATGATTAGCATTGTGTTGTCCTTTTACACCGCATTCAAAACACTACAAATATCGGGTTTAACCTACACGAACTCAGACATTTTTGCTGACACAATCACTAGCGGAATGCTGCTGATCATTACAAGTCTTGCCATTAGTGCGTTTGCTAACATCGCCTACACATTTCTCTACGGGAAGGTGCAAGCGATTATTTACCAGCTCGAGTGGACGTACAACGAGTGCCTTCAACTCGTATTTGTCGGGAAGAAATAATGCCACTTCGCAATTTTCAGTCACAATCGAATCTCGAAAAGCCACGCGCCACCGCCGACACCAATGCAATTATCGCGGTTCTGCTCTTTATTTTTGGGCTCTCGCTTTTAGGTTCACGCTTTGTCGGTTCGCCCGGCATTACAATCCAATTGCCACAAACCGAACATCAAAGTCTACAGGCAACCACTGGTGTGCTCAATCTCGGCATCAACAACATGGTTATTTTTGATGGGAAACGAGTCAAAATTGATCATCTCGAACCCATTGTTCGCCGCTTCCTCAGTCGCCAACCGTCAAAAAATGTTACCATCCTTGTTTTAGCCGACGCATGGGCGCCATTACAATCCGTTGTGGCGGTTTTCGATATTCTGAAAAAATCTGGTTGTTCGCAAATTCAAATTGCCTGCGAAGCCCCAGAACCGCTCAGAATTTAATCATCAATATCGAGGTGTGCACGTGGATGAAATTGCTCATACTGTTGCAACAACCGCTGCTGATCTACATGAGTATAAATTTCGGTCGTCGCGATATTTGCATGTCCCAGCATTTCCTGAATGACACGTAGATCGGCCCCGTGCTCTAAGAGATGTGTCGCAAAAGAATGGCGTAGCATATGGGGTTTTGTATTTTTCATTACCCCGGCACGCGAAGCGTAATCTTTGAGCTTAGCCCAAAATGTTTTACGAGAAATCGGTCCACCGCGACGGCTTAAAAAGAGTGCACTTCCGGTAGTTTTTTTCATAAGCAAGGGCCGTGCTTGAACAAGATATCGTCGTAACGCATCAATTGACCGAGTGCCTAACGGAATCGACCGCTCCTTACTGCCTTTACCTTCGACGCGAATAAAGTGCTCTTCAAGATTGAGATTTTGAATTTCTAGATTGCAGGCTTCAGAAATACGTAAACCGCTGCTGTAAATGAGCTCTAACATTGCGTAATCGCGGAGCCCCTCAGGTGTATTTTGATCCGGTACGGCGAAAATCGCTTCAATTTCTTGGAGATTTAGAGTCTCCGGCAGACGTTGCTGCGGTTTGGGAAGAAAAATACCCTCTGCGAAGTCCTCACGAATCCATTGCTCATGGACGCAAAAACGTAAAAATGCATGAACGGCAATCAGCTTGCGCGCCATGCTTGCCCGAGCATATCCTGACTCCAGCATCTTTCCCATCCAATTCCGAATACGATCTGCGGACAACTCCGCGATCCCCATATCACCCGTAAAAGCTAGCAATAACCGCAAATCGCTTTCATACGCATCGATTGTATTTTTAGCCGCCGCTTTTTCGAGCTCTAGACAAACAAAAAAGCGCTCGATTGCCCTGGACAGCAACATCACATCTTTTCGATCGTTTCGATGCCTAACAGCGACAATCCTGTTTTAAGAACATAGCGCGTAAATTGGCAAAGCAATAACCGGGTATTCCGAACGGTATCTGCCTCTCCTAAAATGCGGTTGGCGTTGTAGAAAGACGAAAATTCGCTGGCTAAATTGTAGAGATAGGTGCATAAGTAATGCGGACGAAGATCATCAATAGCCTGTCGAACGACGCTGGGAAATGCAATAATTTGGCAAGCAAGTGTACGCTCTTCCGATGTCGTAATCGCTCCTATAGAGGGTTGCTCCGGATCGACGCCAAGTTTGCGAAATAACGCATTGAGGCGCGCCACCGCATAAAGCAGATAAGGTGCTGTGTTGCCTTCAGGCGCGAGCATTTTCTGCCACGAAAAAACGTAATCATTCGTCCGATTTTGCGATAAATCGGCGTACTTGATCGCACTCAGGCCGACTACGCGTGCAATCTCCTGCTTTTCGGACTCAGCAAGTTCAGGATTTTTTTTGTCGACCATTGCGTAAGCCCAATGAATCGCTTCGTCCATCAACTGCCGAAGCTTTACCGGATCTCCAGAGCGCGTCTTAATCGCACGACCATCCTCCCCCAGTACCGTTCCGAACCACACATGCTTTAAAACAGGTACCGAGCGGTGTTTTTTCTGAAACCATTTCTCAACGGATAAAAAGAGCTGCTGAAAGTGGTCCTGCTGCCGACCATCCGTCACGTATATGATCTCATCCGCATGGAATTCCTCAACACGGTACAAGACAGCGGCAAGATCCGTTGTTGCATAATTCGACGCACTATCCGATTTTCGAATTAAAAACGGTTGATCCTTAAAGCGTTCGTGTTCCCGATGAAAAATCACGAGAGCGCCCTCATTTTCCTCGGCTAATCCAACTGCTTGTAGCTCTGTATAAATCCGATCGACGCGGTCGCGATAGAATGATTCCCCTAAAACATAATCAAAAGCGACGCCCATCTGGCGGTAAATTTCATCAAACGAACGGTAAGAGGCTTCGTTAATTTTCTGCCAAATCGCTAGATTTTCTGGATCACCCTGTTGAAGTTTAACCAGTTCTTGACGGGCTTGTTCTAAGGCCTGTGCATCCTGTTGCGTCAGCGCAACGCCCTCGCGGTAGAGGCGCTCAAAAGCCTCAAGGGCATCTGTTGCCAATTGCGTAATATCGAGGTGTGCCCGCTTTACGGCCATAATGAGGATCCCAAATTGCGTTCCCCAATCGCCTAGGTGATTGTCACGAATGACCTTCGCGCCCGCAAAACGTAAAAGACGCTGAATCGATTCACCGATAATCATCGAGCGAAGATGGCCAACATGCATCTCTTTCGCCGTATTTGGACTCGAATAATCGATCACAACCGTCTGCCCCGCAAGCGTATTGAGCTCACAACGGCCGACAAACTGCTGGAGCCATTGGAATAAAAACTCTGCCTTGAGACGAATATTAATAAACCCCGGACCAGAAAGCTCCAATGTACACCGTGTGTTTAATGCGGGATCTTCAAGTGCCACCGCAAGTAGCACCTCCCCTAACTTCTTCGGGTTTTGCTTCTGTCTTTTCGCGAAACCTAAAACACCATTGACTTGAAAATCACCAAATCTCGGCTCCGAAATGCGTAATTCCGGATCAAAACTCTTATCGAAAGTCCCCGTCCGTAACGCTGCTTTCAAAAACAAATCGGCTAGTTTCGCTCGTACATCGAGCCAATCGGATTCCATCGCTTTACCAAAATAAAGTACTCAAAACCAATAGACCGTAGCCTGCTGTCAAAATGCCCAAAAACCGAGCGCGCGCCGTACTCGCGTAAATGAAATCTAATGCCTCCCGTGCCTTGTAGGGCCATCCGCCGAAAATCATCCCCGAAACAATCATTCCATACACGAACGTAACAAGAACAAGTCGCGATTCCTGGGGTTGTAAAAAAGCCGCTTTGAGAAGCTCATTCGACGTTAGGAGCGCTAAAACAGCCGATCCGCGCACCGCAAGAAAATCACGCAGTTTCTGTAATGTGACAATGATAATAAATGTGAAAAACGCAAAAAAGAGCCACTTATAGCGCCCAAAATCGGATTCTCCGAGCGTTGCAACATGCCCTAAAAACCAGAGTCCTGCAGCTGAAAATGTCACCGTACCGGCCGTTGAAGAGCGTATAAATTTGCGCAAACCGCGCCCATACCCCTCTGTGTTAAAGATGAACGCAAGTCCGATGATCAATAAAACAAGTCCAACGCCGAATTCGGCAATTTTTAAACTCATAGCCCCACCTTGTTAAAAATCACATCCCGGAAGTCAAAACTTTCGTGCGATACGTCGAGGCGTAGGTCGACTGGTATTTGTGTTCGAAACCAAGTTTTTTGTTTTTTCGTCAATTGATGCGTCGCGTGGATAATTTCCTGTTTCAATCTCTCGAGATCATGCCCTTCTTTTTCAAGAAATTGTAGTGCCTCCCGATATCCAATTGCGTTACGTAGGGGAGGACACAAACGGTCACCATAAGTCTCACGTAACGAGGCTACTTCCTCTAAAAATCCTGCTTGAAACATCACTTCGACGCGTTGCTCGATGCGTTGGTCTAGGGATGCTTGTGGACGTTCTAAAACAATCACCTTTTTCGAAAAACGTTCCCAGGGATCTCGATTTTTCTGTAGAAATTGCTGTCTTAGGGCTTTTTGCGATTGTTGGGTTACGCGCTGTTTTCCTAAAACCGATAAGAGGCGACGCGGATTATTCCAATCGGACGCATTCATTTCAACGGGACCATAGCGCAAAACTTCCTGTTGGAGCCCGGCTAATCCCTGTTGTTGATAAAAGTGTTCGACCTCCGTACGGACCTCTTGAGGCACCTCAATTGCATCGGTTACCGGAGTGAAAAAAGATTTTAAATAAAACCCTGTACCGCCAACAACGAGTAAGTTGCCTTTCAGCGAAGCAGCTATTGTTAAGGCATAATCCTGATAAGCAGATACGCTAAAGGTCTGATCTGGATTACAGAGATCGAGGCCATAGTGAAGAATACCTTCGCGCTCTGCTTCTGGAATTTTCGCAGAACCAATGTCAGCACCACGGTAGACTTGTACCGAGTCGCAGGACAAAATCGGTGCATCGAGTGTCTTGGCGAGATCGAGCGATAAAGCCGTTTTGCCAACGGCGGTACACCCCGTCAAAATCCATAGCTTTTGCGGCATTACCAGTGTTTCAGCCGGAACGAAAAACCCGGCTGGACTCGGGTATCGCGACGTGCGTGATTTTTAATTTTTAAGCAAAAATGCAGATCCCAAATGCCACCGTATAACAGATTGTAAAAAAGCTCTGCTGATAAAAAACGCCCGTGTTGTGCATCGAACTTTGTCCTTACGCCGCATGATGATAAAACGTTGAGTTGAAAATTGAACTCCGCCCCGATCTCGTGGTACTTGTGACGGCGGAAGCGACCAAAGGTCCCGAGTGACCAAAGGTCGCCGCTCGCAATCTCATCGTGAATCCCGAATTCTTCGATCAACGAACGCTTCCAGTTCCCGCGTAGATAGAACTGACCACGGAGCCAATGCCGTAATGCGAGTTCTGTTACCAGGTAACAATCACCGATTGCATCAGGTTTCGAATTATCACGCTGCCGAAAGCGCTGGAGATTGAAATCTTGGTAGAAATTAAAGGACGCGAGCTTCGTAACTTTGTTTTTTTTCCGCCCCCAAAAGTCCTGTTCAAGGCCAAGGCGAATAATGTGCTGCCCCGTGAGATCGTCGACATCCCGACGCTCAGCGAGGTCAAGGCTCGGGAAAAATATCTCCTTTTTCGTCATTAAATGCGGTATAGAGCGCTGCGCACCTAGAAAGTGACAGTAGCGATACTGGATCGTCGGACGGATGATGTGCTTCCAAGATAAAATACCAAGCCCCGCAATGCCCTTACGGTAAAACCCCGTAAATTCGGTGTTCAGGTCGAGCCCAAGCTCGCCCAGCGCGCGACCACCATAACCACTATAGTCCGTCCAACGCGTCCCAACAGTCGGCATCACGTGAACTCCCTCAAATTCCGCGGGATAACGCAAGCCCACATAGCCATCGAAGCGATTACTTTCAATCGCTTCGCGTGAGTCCTGGTCATGCCCTTTGATACGAGCAATGTCGAACAAACCTGAGGCATAGATCCCTGAATCGCCGAGTTCGCGGGGGAAATAATTCAGCCGCAATGAAGGTAATTCTTCGGGAAATCGCTGAAAGTGGTTAATCTTGGGACGCATAAACGCCGTTATGAGCGTCTGTTGTCCACGAATGTCGTACTCTAAAAACGAATCACGGACACGACAGTCGCCGTAAAGATTGTGGCGAAAATCCCCGGACATCCGGCTGTCTCCGGTCCACACAAAATCCGAAATGACATCCGCATGTTCACCGAAGTGATAGTTGCCCCGAACGTCTAAAAATCCTCGACGCTTCTCAATGGGAACCCCATCGACGTCAACGCCTCGATCTTTACCATGGTCGCGAATGGTTGCCGCTCGGAAATCGAAATACCCCTTGATTTGAGGACGGTCGCTTCGAAGCTTTAAAACAGGCCCCAATAGATATCCTCGGCGGCTATAGTAATCTGCGATATATCCCGCATAGAGATCAGATAAAACGTGGAACTTGACCTCACTCTGCAAATAAACACCTTTACTTTTAGTGCGTCCCGCATTGGCATACACTTCAATCGCTGTCCAAAAACGCGGATCCGTGTTAACTTTAGGGAAAACTAGGACGGGAATGCGACCGATACGTAATTTTCCACCACGAATCGCAATCCGATTCCTCTTCCGATAGTAACGCACGCTTTGACTGCTCAGGTGCGGACTACCGGGACCTAACTGGGCATAAACGTCCGCTCCACGGAGCGCAACTTCCTCGTCATCGATCTTTAATTCTTCGGCGGTACAACCCAAAAACTCGATCTGAACCTGACCATTTTTGGCGTGAATTTCTTTCGCATCCATTGACCAGCTTACACTGTCACACAGGATATAAAAATTATCGCCAACGCAGCGCACATCACCTTCGGCAAAAATACTGCCATCGTGCATTGAAAAATGATCGGCCTCGACGGTCACGCCACGAACCTGTAATTTCGCGCCGCCAGTCGCCGACATCTGCGTCAACTTTTGTGAGGCATCTTCTTCTGGTGCTGCGATTTCTGTGTTCGAGGGATTCTCTGCACATACTGTCTGTGCAATCAACAATAGCAACACACCAACATGATTTCTCACTCGGGAATGTTCTTTGTAAAACTGGCCTCTTGACAACCCTTTAGTTCAAAACGTGACGTTTAAAGCTTGTCACATCACAGCACACACCTAGTTTTATAGCCGTCGGGCGGGTAGCTCAGTTGGTTAGAGCAACTGGTTTACACCCAGTAGGTCACAGGTTCGAGTCCTGTCTCGCCCACCAGGAGCGTTTTGAGGAGACGCTAAGAAAGTGAGATATCGGTTACGTTATGTCTTTGGTAGTTTTCGAGTAACGCGTGAATCGCCTGGCCACGATGGCCAATGGTCTGTTTCGCTTTGGGGCCCAGCTCCGCAATCGTCTGATCATAATGCTCTGGAATAAAGACTGGATCGAAACCAAATCCGTGATTGCCACGCGCCGGAAAGGATATTTTTCCCGACATGATTCCCAGGCCACGGAAATAGCAATCATGAACGGGGTCATAGAACACCGCTTCACAGATAAAATGTGCACCTCTGTCGCTTTTTATGGATAACAATTCTTCGAGCTGGTTATAAGCATTCGCCAAACCCTTGCTTTGCGTGATAAAGCGCTTCGTAAAAACACCTGGAAATCCGTTAAGCGCATCGATACAGAGACCAGCATCCTCGGAAAGCGTTAACATATTCGTCGTGTTTGCGTAATGACGGGCTTTGAAAGCAGCATTGCGTAAAAAATCATCGTACGGTTCTTCCGCCTCCGGCATAGTGGGAAAATCTTTTAGCGAAAGCAGTTCAAAAAAGCCTCCCAGTAACTGATTGAGCTCTTCCAGTTTTTCCGAGTTCATCGAAGCGATACACAACTTTTGCTTCATTCTCAAATATCCCTTTTAGACCAATTCATGCATCATCGATTGATCAACTGACGCTTGCCATAACAAATCGCGCGCTCGAATATGATCCGGTGTTTGCGCTAACACTTGATTTGCAATCTCAACAGCCCCCGCATAGTCGTTTGATTCGTAAAGCGCCTCCCCCATGAGCAGTTTATCGGCAATATTCCGCTCTGGCTCTGGGATTTCCCGGATTGCAAAAATCGCCGTTTCATAAAGTGCAAAGCTCGATGCGACCTCGGCTAACACGCGCCAAAGAAAGTAACAGCGCGGCATCGCATTTAACAACTGATCCAATTTCGATAACAATTCTCGGTGACGTGTTTTAAGGTGCCACAAATCCCATAAAATCCCTAAAAACGTTTTTCCCCAACAACCCCAATGGCGTAGGGAACGGCGAGAGGGTATATGTGCACGCGTCTCCTGTAAACATTGACGGACAGCAAGCTCGTTAGGCGACTGAAACAAAAACTCCATGCACAAAAACTGCGCGTAATCCCAATTCTCTGCACGACATAAAGCCTCAATTTTTCCGATCCACCGTGAGTGCATCCGTGTATCCACAGCTCTAATTATGCAATTTTTTTACAATTTACCACACCATTTCTGATTTTTGTTAAAATTTGTGCCGCGAGTTGCTCTGTTGGAGCCTCGACGAGGAGGCGCAGCTTAGGTTCTGTCCCTGAATAACGGACAAATACTTTTCCCTGGTTGCGCAGTTGTTCTGCCTCAAATTGAATAATATTGTTCAGCTCAGGGAGCTCGGTAATGGGGATTTTTTTGCGTACTGGGAGGCTACACACTTTTTGTGGAAGCAATGCGATTATCTCGCTGCATTTTTTTAGTGAAACATCTAAATGCGCCACCGCTTCGAGGAAAAGTAATGCCGTTTGAATCCCATCGCTCGTTGGTGCTGCATCCGAAAAAATGATATGTCCCGAATTTTCGCCGCCCAAGTTACACCCTTCTTGCTGCATCATTGCCGCGACATTACGGTCGCCAACATCGGATAAGAGCACTTTGATGCCATACTTTTCGAGGCTTCGAGCAAGACCTTGGTTAGACATTGCCGTCGTCACAATTGCGCCATTTTTGAGGCATCCTTGCCGCTGAAGGTCTATCGCAATTAACCCCAAAAGGACTTCGCCGGGAATGATCGTCCCTTCCTCGTCACAAATTAAAACCCGGTCGCCATCACCGTCATGGGCAATTCCCAAAGACGCGCCTGTTTTCCGTACAGCCGCCTGTAACGCTTCGGGATGTTCACTGCCACAGTCCTGATTTATATTCACTCCATCGGGATGATCACCAAGCCAAATAGTTGTCTCAAAATCATACGCCTGCTGCGCAAATTCCAAAGTGGAACCATTAGCACTGTCGATGACAACTTTGCGGAAGCGATTCTTGATCTTGGGAGAAACTACGTATCTTGGCTTGACCTGTACTTCTTTAACTGAGGCTTTCAAAGATGGCATATCCTCATCTCGAAGACGATCGATTTCTGATTCGAGTTTCGCCTCAAATTCCTTGTCGATTTTTTCCCCATGTGAGCCAAAAATTTTAACACCATTATCAGAGGCAGGATTATGTGAGGCGGTAATCATGAGGCCGAAATCGGATTTCGTTTCTATAACGGCTCTGGAGAGCAAGGGTGAAGTGACAATCCCAAGATCAAAAACCGTGATGTTTTTAGAAAAACCACCCACAAGAGCATCGAAAATCGCCACTCCAGAACCTCGTGTATCGCGACCAATCACAACTTGCTGAAATGAGCCGCAACGCTCTAGCGCCGAAGCAAGTTTTTTTAAAAAGTTCAACTCGATCGGAAAGGAGCCAAATCGACCGCGAATCCCATCGGTACCAAAATATCTCATGCCGCGCGACGTTAACTAAAAATTCATACTTGTCATCTTTTATCTGCGCGGCGACAGATTTTTGATTTTTTTTATAAACATTTTTGCTAATTGCAAAAGCGCCTGGCGCTCTTCGAAAGGCGATAGAACATAAACAAAGGTAAAATATAAAATAACCCCGAGGGGCACATTCACAGCGACACTGGTCAATGACCATAATTTTTCGTTCATCATCTGCCCCACAAGTAGATGATCTACGATTGCTACACATCCTCCCATCACACAACTTGCGATTAAATAACGAATTGCCTTTGGGGAACTAAAAATCGATGTACGGAACGCCTCGTAGGACCGAAGCCCGTAGCGCAATAAGGCAACTTGCAGAATAATCGATAAAAAGTTCGCAATTGCGACACCCAGAGCCTCGAGGGAATGCCGTACTGCCAGTGTTAGGAGTAGGTTAACGACAAAGTTAATCGCCGAGTACCACATCGGTCGAACCATGTTTTTTTTGCTATGGTAGGCCCGCGTGAGAAAAATCGAAAGCGCGTAAAATGGGAGCGAAAGCGCAAAAACATCGAGTACGGGGACCGCAATGGCAACATCGCCCGTTGTAAAATTTCCCCAACGGAACAAGAGCGTTAAAATCGCTTTGCTGAGACTTATAAGGCCTAACACTGATGGAAACAGAATCATCAGAATGAGCGAAATTCCGTTTTCAAACTCCGTTTTAAGCGCGTTTTGCGCATTCTGTGCCTCCAATTGCGAAAGGCGAGGGAAAATAACCGTTGTCGCCGCAATGGCAAACAATCCTAGTGGGAGCTCAATAAGCCGGTTAACGAGGTAGAGAATTGAGACGGCACTCGCGCTGACATCATACACAAGCGCCTGTGATGTCGCTGTATTGATCTGAACAATCGTTGCTCCTAAAAGTCCCGGCAATAGGATGCGCCAAAACGCGTCAATACGTTCGCTCTTCGAAAAATCCCAGTGAAAGCACCAATCGTGTGGCTTCAGCGCGTACCAAAGGGATCCCATTTGAATAACACCGCCGATTAATACAGCACCACAAAGGATATAAATTGACACTTCGGGAGGGAAGCAGAACCCCATCGTAAGGGCCACAATCATACTCAAATTGAGCCAAATCGAATTACATGCCGCAAACCAAAAACGTCCAAAAACATTCAAAATTGCAGACAGAACGGCTGCCATACAAATGAAAAACATATACGGCAGCAAGATTGCGCAAAAACGGAACGTTAACCGCCAGTTATCGGTCGTCGTCGACCAGAAATATCCCCATAAAAATAACGCAATTCCAATCACAACGAGCGCTAGAAGTAATCGCATTAATCGCGACATGACCTGGTTGAGAAACTGGAACGCGGCCACTTTCCCTTCGACGTGGTACTCTTTAGAAAATGCCGGGATTAAGACCGACGTGAGCGCCCCTTCGCCAAAAAGCCGCCGGAACAGGTTTGTCAGCGTAAATCCATTAAGAAAAGCCGCACTTAAGGCGCTCGTCCCGAAGGCCGAAAACATTAAAATGTCGCGCAGTAGACCGGTAATTCGCGAAAGCAATGTGTAAAATGACACACCAAAAATATGGAATAGCGTTTGTAATCTCACTTTTTGAGACCTAACTTTCGTCGTAATCTTAATCCCTGAATAAGCTCTGCGAGCCCCTGTTCGATCGTTATCAGCGGCGTATAACCCAAATCCCGGTACGCGCGCTCATGCGAAAAATAGTGATTCTTACTCAAAACCGTTGCCAACATCCGCGTCATGGGTGGCATTTTGAGACGCAAAAATAGCTTATAGAACACCTCCATCGCCAACCCTGCCCAATATGCTCGGCGAAACGAGATGTGCTCCTGGACCTTTTCCAGTCCAACACTTTCTAAGATCATATTAATCAGAGACCAAAGCTTTACGGGCCGCTCTTGGCCGATGAAATACGCCTTACCGCCAGCAACACCCCGCTCCAAGGCATCAAATGCAAGAAGATGTGCGTGTGCAGCATTTTTAACGAATGTGATATCGACAAGATTTTCGCCATCACCGACAATTTTGAGCTGCTGCCGTCGTGCCCGCCGTAAAACATTAGGAATCAGATGGGGGTCGCCCTCGCCGAGCATGAGATGGGGGCGAATGGCAACCGTCTTCAACCGTGCCGAATTGTGCGCTAAAACATGGGCCTCCGCTTGCGCTTTTGTCGTAACATACGGCCAATGGTAGTGTTTTTGGAGTGGCAGCGATTCATCGTCTCCAGAAAAGTCACGACCGTTAAAAACAACCGCAGGAGAACTCGTCAAAACAAGCCTCGAAACGCCATACTTTTCACACGAGCTGACAACGTTTTTGGTTCCAACGACGTGCGTATTGTAGTAGGCCTGGTAATCCATGTCCATCCTCGCACGACCCGCAACATGAAAAACGGCATCAACACCGTCGACGGCACGCTCGATGTCTTCCAAGAAGGATACATCACCGGTCATGAAAGTGACGCCGCGAGACTCGAGGACCGGCTGTTTGTGACGACCCATCGCACGGATATCATACCCGCGGTGTTGCAGTAACTCGATGATGTGGCAACCGAGAAAACCGCCCCCACCGGTAACCAAAACCTTCATATGGGGCACCATGCAGATGGCCTCAATAGTGTCAATCTCGGGTTAATATCTCCCTTCTGTGCGCTCTATATTTGACAATTTTTGAACGGATTTACCGTAAAAATCCGTGAAATCCGATCTATTCGTCCGGTTGCTTTTTTATTATCTCTGTTCGCTCGTTATTGCCGCCATTTTAACACCCTTGGTTTTTCATGGCGCTCTGTTCTGGGAAGCTCATTGGCCATCGCCTACCTTAGCACACTGGATCGGTAAAGGTTTTGGAGTTTTTTTCGAACGTATTCGTCTCGGTGCATTGCTTTTATTTCTCCCCTCTCTATGGTATCAATACCGGCAGCAACCGATCTTCTCCCCAAAATCAGAAAAAACTTCTGTAACGTTTTTTTGCTATGCGCTTATTGGAGCGGTTTTAGTACTCATTCTCTGCGGCTGGGTTGTAATTTCTAATCGCCCTGATAACAACATCCTTTTTCAGAAATTAACACCGTACTTTGTGGTTAAATCCTTCCTTGGGGCACTCGTTGTCGCAGTCTTAGAAGAGTGGATTTTCCGCGGGATGATTTTTCAGTCGCTGCGTATGCACTGTCCCCAAATCATCGCGATTATTTTTTCGTCGCTTATTTTTGCTTACTTACACTTCCGCCCCGCTCCCATTGTCCAACAAGATATCGGCCTTTGGAGCGGGTTCCAGTATCTTTACTCTTACCTCTTTGAAACCGTTTTCTCGATCCGATGGGCACAATTTGGGCTATTGTTTTCCTTTGGATTTTTGCTCGCAGCTATCACTTCAACAACGCAAACTCTAAAGGCCGCCATTGGATTGCACTTCGGTACCGTCTTTACGCTTATGTTATTACGGCAGGCCCTGATATACAACGACCATGCCGCTGTCTTCAACGTCAATACAATGATCTCGATGCCCCTAGCGTACGTACTAATCTACGTTTTCAGCGCATACTTTTTGACGAAAAAGGCTAGATAATTTTCTCAAACGCAAGCGTTACACCGACAACTACGAGCGAAACGATCGACATGAGCTTGATGAGGATATTAAGGCTCGGACCTGCGGTATCTTTGAACGGATCGCCCACGGTATCACCGATCACAGCGGCCTTGTATGCCGGAGAGCCCTTGCCACCCATCGCACCTTCCTCGATATATTTTTTGGCGTTATCCCAGGTTCCACCGGAATTGGCCATGAAGATCGCTAAAACAAAGCCCGTCGAGACGGCACCTGCAAGAAGACCGACAACACCAGCGACACGCAAGACAATCCCGACGATAATCGGCGAAAAGATCGCTAATAACGACGGTAACAGCATTTCGCGCTGAGCGGCCGAGGTCGAAATTTTGACACATTGAGCATAGTTTGGGACGGCTTTATTCTCCATGATGCCTGGAATTTCGCGGAATTGTCGACGTACTTCCTCCACCATGCTTGCCGCTGCACGCCCAACAGCATTAATCGATAGACCGCAAAAAACAAAGGCCAACATCGATCCAATAAAGAGCCCCATGAGTACCCGCGGGTTCAATAAATTAATCTGAAAATACGCAATGATATCCTCGAGACTAAGCGTTGGGACATCTAAAACATTTCCATTGAGCACAAGGTACTGCGTCCCCGAAGCAATAAGGCCACTCTTAATCGCACTAACATACGACGCCAAAAGCGCTAGGGCCGTCAACGCCGCAGAACCAATCGCAAAGCCCTTACCTGTTGCCGCAGTTGTATTTCCCAGAGCATCAAGCGCATCTGTACGATGACGCACCTCTTCTCCGAGTCCGCTCATCTCTGCATTTCCACCCGCATTATCGGCGATTGGTCCGTAGGCATCGGTCGCCATCGTAATACCTAAGGTCGACAACATACCAACCGCGGCGATGGCAACTCCGTACAGGCCCATGATCGTATCACGCTCCGGACCGATATTCTGTGCAAGATAAAACGCCGTTAGAGTCCCGACGGCGACGATAATAACCGGAATAACTGTCGACAACATACCAACACCGATCCCACTAATGATAACGGTCGCGGGCCCTGTTTGCGATTGTTCCGCAACATTTCGCGTTGGGAAATAGGCCTGAGAAGTGTAGTACTCCGACGACTTTCCAATGATCTCACCCGCAATTAAACCTACTGCAACAGCACCCCAAAGGCCAAGGGCATTCTCAAACCCCAACAGTTTAAAAATCAAAAATACCGCAACAAGAATAAATAGGCCGCTGAGTTTAATGCCGCGACCAAGCGCTTTGAGGAGGTCTAAACTCGACGCATCTTCCTTCGTTCGGACGACGAAAATTCCAATTACCGAAAGTACCGCTCCAACGGCACCAATCAACAGAGGCGCTAAAATGGCTTTCATCTGCATCACGATGCTGCCACGCGCAAATGCCGAGGCCCCAAGCGCCGCCGCCGCAAGCATCGCCCCGTAGTACGATTCATACAAATCGGCACCCATACCCGCGACATCGCCGACGTTATCACCGACATTATCGGCTATCGTAGCCGGATTTCGTGGGTCATCCTCCGGGATTCCCTCTTCGACTTTTCCAACAAGATCCGCTCCGACATCGGCCGCTTTAGTAAAAATCCCACCACCAACACGTGCAAACAAAGCTTGTAACGAAGCTCCCATCGCAAAGGTAAGCATCGTCCCAGTTAATGTAATCATCCGATTCACGCTATCTGCCGGATCGGTATCAAATAAATTCAGAACGACGAACCAAAAAGAATAGTCCAAAAGCGCGAGGCCGACAACCGTAAGCCCCATCACGGCCCCACTCCGGAATGCGACGCGCAATCCATCGTTCAATGAATGTGAAGCCGCAAAGGCTGCACGGGAAGAAGCTTGTGTCGCGGTTTGCATCCCGATAAATCCCGCTAAACCAGAACAAACACCAGCTGTAATGAATGCAAATGGCACCCAATGATTCTGAAGGTGAAAACGATATGCTAGCAGCGACAAAAATCCCGCAATTAGGAGAAATACCAGACCAACCACCTTATATTGCTGCTTCAAATACGCGAGCGCCCCGCGATGAACGTAGGTTGCGATCTCAATCATGCGCTCGGTACCCGGTGCCTCGGACTTCATCATCCGGAATAGGCGTCCCGCAACATATAACACAAATACCGCCGAAAGCGGAATCAGCCAAAAATAACCTGGTATCATAAAACGCTTCTAAACACTGCTATTAAATGTGAACGTGAGAAATTTTCAATAACTTTTAACAATTTCGCCCCAAAACTACGCTTCCTCACCCAATTGATCCATCAAAGCCTCCGCAATCTCGTAATTCGCAAAGACGTTTTTAACATCATCGAGGTCCTCGAGACGCTCGACCATCCGCAAAACCTTTTTCGCAATATCGAGATCCTCGATCATGATTGTGTTATTGGGGATATAGGCCAACTCTAACGATTCGACCTCAATACCCGCCTCTTCTAATGCACGTGCTACGGTATCAAAATCCGCAACTGCACAAAGCACCTCATAGCAATCATCCTCCGTTTTGACGTCCTCGGCACCGGCTTCGAGAGCAATTTCCATGAGCTTATCTTCGGCGACTTTATCGTGACCGATAATAAACTGTCCCTTGCGTTGGAAGCTAAAGGCCAACGCTCCGGCTCCCGCCATATTACCCCCACATTTACTGAAGGTACTGCGGACATCCGAAACTGTCCGGTTTTTGTTATCCGTTGTAACTTCGACGATCATCCCGACGCCTGCGGGACCATAACCCTCGTAAATGAGCTCCTCGATAACAACTCCTGGAATTTCACCGGTCCCCTTTTGAATCGCTTTTTTAACGTTTTCCGCGGGCATGTTTGCGGCCTTGGCTTTTTGAATGACCGTTCGGAGCCGCGGATTAAATTCGGGATCCTTACCGCCATCCCGAACGGCGATCGCAATTTCCTTGCTGAGAATACTAAAGAGTTTACCGCGTTTCGAATCGACGGCAGCCTTGTGGCGCTTCGTCGTTGCCCACTTACTATGCCCTGACATAAAATTCTCCTAAAAATTTTTTCTTTTTTTCGTCCCAACCGCGCCCATATCGTCGAGCAACAGAGCCTCGTCGTTTTTCTTATTAAGAATCATTTGCTGTAGTATCGTCAACAAATTTTGCACCGTCCAATACAAAACCAGTGCCGCGGGGAAGTTATAGCAAAATACGAGAAATAGGACCGGCATTAGTTTAAAAACCCACTTCTGAGCGCCATCGACCGAAACGGATGGCATGACCTTCATCTGCCAGATCATCGAAGCTGTCATAATCAGCGGTAATATGTTAATGGGAAATGCCCCAATGCGCACCACGGTATCCGGTAACGAGAGATCGGGAATCCATAAGAATGAGGCGAAACGCATCTCCGCGGTCGTCCGCAGCGTAAAATAAAGCCCTAAAAAGATCGGGATTTGGATAAAAACCGGAAGACAACCGGCAGCAGGATTGACACGATTATCCTTAAAAAGTTTTAGCGTTTCCGCCTGAAGTTTCTGCGGATTGTCGCGGTACTTTTCTTTCAATTTTTTGAGCGGTTCTTGAAGTCGCGTCATCTTTCGAGATGAACGGACCTGCGCTGTCGTGAGTGGCCACAACAACAACTTGACGATTACCGTAAGGAGAATCACTGTAACACCCCAATTCCCGATAAGTGTATAAATTCCCTTCATCAAAAGCAGGAGCATCTTACTGACAAAGCCAAAGACTCCGAATTGCATGACGAGATCTTGGTCTTGTCCCAATCGATCTAGCAAAACGTAATCTTTGGGACCGATATAAAACTCCCCTTCTAAAGATTTGACCTGCCCCGATTGCAAAACACCTACCGGGAACCGAAGGCTTCCCATGACACTTTCTTCGTTCGATGTCGTATTTTCAAGCTCCTTGGGTAGTGCGACAAATCCGTTCCCCGGCGTTTTTGGAGTATAAATCCCCGTAAAGAACTGGTTTTTTACGGAACCCCAAACGACCTTATCATCACCGGTAATGACGTTTTTGGCCGATGCTTTACCGAGACCTAAAAATCCACTACTCGCACGGAAATCGTTGCGCGTTAGGAAATGTGCCTTTTTGCCGTCGTAATAACCAAAATTCAAATATTCCCCCATCATGTCGCCCTCTGTCGTTGGAAAGTAACCGAGATGGATAAAAACATCTCCTAAACCCAGATTTTTGGGGCTATTGTTCTTCAGGCGTGTCGCTGTATCGATAACGTAAGCATTATCGCCCTGGGACAGTCGGTATTCGCGCTCAACCACAATACCGCTTTTCAGGCGTTTTTGAAATACCACATGCGTCGGCGTCCGCTGTGTAACTGTGTAGTTCCCGAGTAGCCAGCGATCATGTTGTCCAAACGCCAGCGATAATGCCGGCCAGGGCGCACTTTCATTGAAAACAAAGGGTTCCGTCCCTTTGCGTTTTTTTGGGTATTGCTTGATTTGAACGTCTTGGATTCCTGCGCCCAGGGAACTTAAGCAGACGCAGATTTCGTCGTTCTCTAGGTGAACAAAAGACGCCGGTTTCGGTACGACTTTTTCCTCGACCGGTTCCGGCTTCACTTCAATACCGACATCGTCAATCGAGGCAACTTCCGGAGCTCGGTGATGTTCTACGGGTTCTAGAGTCGGTGCGGGCGGATAATTCCGCGGAATCGGAGCACTATCCCAGGCCATAAGAAAGAAGGCAACAAGGAGGCAAATCGCCCCGATCAGCGAACTTTTTTTATCCATAACAGTCGCTGGCCACTGTGGCACATCGCTCTGTTATTGCAAGTCCTTTCGCTAGTTCCAGCCCGGATCGTCTGGGAAATCGTTGAGCATAAGCATCGCCGGATTGGTTTTTTCGACAACCGCCCGCCAAAGATCTTCACCGCGCTCCTTCATCCCGAAAATCGTCCCGACTTTCACCGGATACCACATCCCATTCAAAATTTCCGCAATGAGCTGAAACGGCCCCCAGCTCGCATGGCCCCAAAAGGACCGAATCTGAATTTCATTACGTTCTGTATCCAACACCTCGATATCTTCTTCTTTTAAATTATACCGTAACTCGAAAAGACGATCATTCTTATGCCAAATCCACGCCGATACTGATAACTCATCGGTATTAATCGGGCCACCTTGATAGACCGGTGAATCCAAAACCGTCGGTAATTTGTACTCCAAGTCATAATTATCAACAGAACGTTTGAGTGGGCGATTGAGAATAATTCCCGTTGCACCTAGCCCATTACATGAAATTAAAAGAATTACGGTATGTGTAAAACACGGGTCACGAAGCTTCGGCGTCGCGACGAGCAATTTCCCCGTCAAATTGATCGGACTTTCCATATCCCTTCCCGTATCGGCCAAGCTACAACCCCATACCGTTTATGCCCGGTATGCGTCGTGGAGGCGGAGCAATCCGACGGCTCGATGGTGTGCGTCGATGACCGGTAAAACGTAGACCTGCGAACGGCCCTGCTCCATGACATCAAGCGCCTCACCGAGATACGCACCCTCTGTGGTCACCCTTGGCTCGGTCGTCATTATATCTTTTGCGAGAATTTTATCAATAGATTTGTCGAGCTTCAGGGCACGACGAATATCGCCATCCGTCACAAGCCCCCAAAGGCTTCCATCATTTTTGAGGATAAGAGCACCTCCGAGCGGTTTTTCCGTTACGGCGATGACGATTTCGCGAAGCGTGTCTTCTAATTCTAGAACCGCGACATCTTCAAGCGGCGTCATCACGTCATGCACTGTTAATAGCAGATTGCGTCCAATCTGGCCCGCCGGGTGAATTTTTGCAAAATCTTTTTTAGAAAACCCTTTCGCCCGCATCAACGCACAGGCAATCGCATCGCCCGCCGCTAACGAAACCACGGCACTCGTTGTCGGCACCATCCCTGTTGGATCGTTTTCAATCGCAGTTCCAATATCAATTACGACATCGGCGTGCCGCGCTAATTCAGATTCCTTTTTGGCGGTAATTGCAATCATCGGAGAACGATAGCGTTTCAGCAATGGGATCAGGCGCAAAATTTCTTCACTCGCACCGCTTTTGGACAAAATAATCGTTGGATCGCCCTCCACGTAAATTCCCAGGTCGCCGTGCATCGCCTCCGCGGGATGGAGGTAGACCGCTCGAGTTCCGGTACTGGTCAACGTCGCGGCAATCTTTTGTGCGATATAGCCCGATTTCCCCATTCCAGAAACGATCACATGTCCGCGGTGTGGCAGCAAAATCTCTAACACCCACGGGATTTGCGGTAAAATTGTTTGACTGAGGTGTTGTATCGCCTGAGCTTCACCGGCTAACAAACTTTCGACCGCTGCGGAAACCTCCGTAAAGCGCTGCTCCATAGAAAATTTTGTAGACGTCCTTACGACAAAGACAAACTTTTAAGCGCGAAACTTCGCCGCTGCCCGCGCGAGACGATCGTTGATGGCAATGCCCAAACCTTCCTTGAGAGGCGTCTGCATAAAAATAGAATCAAAGCCCATCGCATCGAGTTTCTGTAGGCAATCAAAAACATGGCTCGCGATCTCGGCAAGCCCCCCTGTCTCGCTCAAACAAAAGCATTGCTGCTTCGGTTGGGCACTGTTTTTTAGGACAATCGCCCGAGAAAAATGTTCCATTTCTGAACGAGTGCAACAAACGATCGCTACACGCGACCCCGAATTCTGCTCTAAAAGAGCCCTTAGTTCTCCTGGATTTTGAAATAACCGGAGGCGTGTCTTGGGACTATAATGTCGTATCAACATTCCCGGTGCCGAGGGATCGGTCGTCGCGATTGTTTTGCAAGGGGTAACCGGTTCTCCTAAAACATCGGTAATCATTTCAGCGGTTACCGCTCCCGGACGAAGAATTGCTAATTTTTGGGACGACAAATCGAGAATCGTCGACTCTACACCCACCGAACAGGGACCGCCATCGAGAATGTATTTTATCTTATCTCCCAAGGATTGTCGAACATGTTCCGCTCTCGTCGGACTAACATAACCGAATGGATTCGCGCTGGGAGCTGCTAACGGTCCCGCCCTACGGAGAACTTCGCGAAACACGGGATGCGCCGGGATACGGATCGCAACAGTTTTCTTACCTGCAGTAATGATATCCGAAATGCTCTTTTTTTTTCGCAATACAAACGTCAAGGGCCCCGGGCAGAAGGCGTCGACTAAGGCCTGTAACTTCGAAAAAACACTTGGAGGAACGTCGACAAGCTCCAAGAGGGACGATAAACCTAAGACATGAATAATCAGCGGATCAAACGATGGCCGCCCCTTGACTTCAAAGATCTTCCTTAGGGCTGCATCATCACTAATAATTGCAGCCAGACCGTAAACTGTCTCGGTTGGTAATGCTACAACGTCTCCAAGCGTCAACGCCTCTGAAACCTTTGCGAATGAGGCTTCGCTAGGCGACAAAATTTCCGCCATCGGTTACTTCATGAGCAACATACAGCGCGCACGCTTGATCATACGGGCAATGTGGCGCTGTTGGCGGGCACTCAACCCGGTATACTTGCGCGGCAAAATCCGCCCTGTGCCGGTAACGTACTGCGACAACGCCTCGACGTTGTTCCAATCGAGACTGAGCGGCGAAGGGGTTGATGTTTTTTTCTCCTCTGAGGACTCCATGGCGTGCTATCCAACCGTCTTTTAAGTGAAATGCAAGCGCATTTTACGAAGCCGCGCTTTGGCGTTCGCGGGCCGCCGTTTGCGAAGTTTGCCGCCAATTCAAAATAAAGAAGAAAGATCCAATGACTGCAGAGATAGCGAAAAATAAAAACACTGCATCCCAGCCCTGATTTTCTGCAATTCGCCCAATTTCGTAAGAAGCAAATGCGCCACCCAGATATCCAAATGTCCCTGTTAATCCGTTTGCCGCAGCCGCTGCGCGTTTCGAAACTGATTCCGCACCGGAGATTCCCACCAATACCTGTGGACCACAAACAAAAAATCCAATCAGAAAGAGAAATGCCGAGTTCAGGGCATAAGAATTCCCAGGAATCGTTCGAAACAGGAAGAGTAACACGATAAGTCCAACCATGAAGTAAAACGCCGCTGCATTGCGTCGTCCTTCAAACACCCTGTCGGAAATCCAACCGGCAACCATACCACCAAAAGCCCCCGCTAACTCAAATCCCGCGGATTGAATACCCGAAATGATTACCGTTGCGCCCTTCGCTTCCCGTAAAAAGGTCGGCGCCCACACCAAAAATCCCATGCGTACGATATAAACACAGAAATTTGCCGCACAGGCACACCACAGCATCTTGTTCGGCAAAATATGCTCTAGAAAAATTTCCCGGAACGTCACGCGTTCGCCGGCTGTGTACCAACTTTCGCGAATAAGCCCTTCTTTGACTTCGATCGACGGCAATCCCAACGACTCCGGTGTATCCCTTAAGCGCTCAAATAAAATCCCAGCCAGGACTAATGCCACTAATGCTGGAATAATAAAGACCGAACGCCAACCAAGAGTTTCCAGTAACCAACCACCGCCAATGAGAATCGTCATACCGCCCAACTGATGAGACGCATTCACAAGCCCCCACCGTGTACCCAATTCCTTTGGAGAATACCAATAGCGCATAAGCCTGGAAACCGGAGGCCAACCCATCGATTGAAACATCGCGCTCGCCACGTAGAGTATTTCGAGTGCAAGGAGTGAATGGGAAAGGCCGATACACAACGTGCACAACGCCGCCCCTAATAACCCGAACGTCATGAAGTAACGCGCATTCGAACGATCACAAAGCGCCCCGCTAACAAATTTTCCCAAACCGTAAACTAGCATGTTACAGGAAAATAACACACCGAGCTCGGATTTGGTCCTCCCAAACTCTTGGAGCATCTCCGGCGCCGCAATATTCAGATTTTGGCGCACGATATAGAATGATGCGTACCCAAGAATCAGCGCATAAAGAATACGGCCGCGCCAGTAACGATAAGCACGGTCGACGTACATCTTGTGAACGCCGTAATTCCGAGTTTTATCGAATTTCGCTGTAGCCCAACGCATGAGTATGTTCTTAATTTAATTTATAATTTCGCAAACAGATTCGTTATTACCACCGATCTTCTCACCTATTTCTGGCATCCTCTCACCTTCTCATTTCAATTGCAATCACAAAATGACGACTATTGAGATTTTATTGTAAAATTAGTTGCCAAGTTTTTCCGATGCACCAGGATTGACGGCCATGGACGCGGCGCAAAAAGTTGTATTGACGGGCATGCAACCGACGGGGAAGCTTCACCTCGGTAATTTTCTCGGAGCCGCGCATAATTGGCAAAAAATGCTCGATGCGTACACGTGTTATTTTTTTATCCCCAATCAGCACGCAATTACTGTCCCTCAGGTTCCGGCACAGCTCCGCGATGCGACCCTCAACTGTGTCGCGCAATATGTCGCCTGTGGTCTTGATCCCGAGCGCTGTACAATTTTTATCCAGTCGCAGATTGTAGGCCATACTGAGCTTGCCTGGATTCTAGGGTGTCTCACACCACTCGGCCAATTACAGCGAATGCATCAATTTAAAGACAAATCCGCTCGTCACGAAAACATCTACGCGGGGCTCCTCTATTATCCGGTTTTAATGGCTGCCGACATTTTGCTCTACAACGCGGATTACGTTCCCACAGGAGAGGACCAGAAGCAGCACGTTGAGCTTGCGCGCGACTTAGCGGAAAAGTTCAACAACACATTTTCGCCGACCTTTACGCTCCCGGAACCGATGATTAAAAAAGAGGGTGCGCGCGTCATGTCGCTCAAGGATCCCACACGTAAGATGTCGAAGTCCGATCCCGATACTCATGCGACGATCTATATTACCGATGAACCCAACATCATTCGCAAAAAAATTGCCGCTGCGGTTACCGATTCGGGTAATACGATTGCAATTGATCCCGAACGCTCAGCAATTTCTAATCTCTTGAACATCTACTGCGCCGCCATCGGGATGACCGTTGATGACGCAACGGAACACTTTAAGACCTATCAGGGTTACGCGCCATTTAAACAAGAGCTTGCCGACATAATCATTCAGCTCCTCGAACCGGTCCAAGAAAAGTATCACGCGATTAAGGATGATAAAAACTACTTATTGTCGGTCGTCCAGCGTGGTGCCGAAACCGTTCAACCCCTCGCCTACAAGATGCTCTCCAAAGTCTACCGCAAAGTCGGCTTTTTGGAAAACCGCTAAAAATTTTTTATATCTGTATCGCACAAACACATCAGCATCATCGTATTTACGGCAATTGCCTGACAATCCATTGCCAGCTCCAGATGTACATTGTTAATAAATAACAATATATTTACTTTAAATTCAACAGCCTTATAATCTCCCCGACGAAGGGAGTTATGGGAAAGAATCATATAAAGCTATTTATATTTTCCCTTTGGAATGCTCTTTTTCCCATAACGTTTGCTCATAAAAATGGTCTACAGACTGTTGATATCGCGCCCAATGAGACGATACACTCCAAAACGGTTCCCACGGCGGATATTATTAAGGATTTCCTTAAAAAAATACATTATGACGCGACGGATATTACACCCGGTGAGGTGATTGGCGAAGGCGGCTTCGGTACCGTTTTCAAAACCAAACACAATGGGGTTTGGATCATTATCAAACAGCCTAAAACGGAAAAAGCAACCCGCGGCATGAAGGCCGAATATGATCGCACCCAAGCAATGTTCGAAAGTATCCGCAAACTCATCGACAACCCCAATCCCGACGATCTTTGTCCCAAGCTCTCGGGACTTCCGTACATCGTACCGGTTATCGGGAAAACTCCTGAGGGGGGTGTTATTCAAGAATACGCCGACGGCGCCAATTTGCTCGTTTCATCAGGATTTGCAACTGCGGAACGCCTACGAACACAAATTACCCACGCCATTGGGAAAATTTTAAGCGATGCGATCGATGCCGATGCGCGGGACACCTTGGATGGTGTGGTTTACAAAGTTGTTCAGGAAAATTTGGAGGGCTCATCTGGGCCAACGGTCAAAAAAAATCTGATCGTTGTCGTTGATGAAGCCATAAAACAACAACTTGGCGGCCTCGAAGACTCCGCCGCCGTAGAGCAATTCCGTCAAGCGGTTCATACTATTATCACTGAAAGCCGTTGTGATATTTATGATGCACGAGGATTCCCCAGAGATCCACGGGCAGCAATGGAGGCATTGCGTGTCTTCTTTCGAGGTCTGTTAGCGTTACACGCGCTCCAATACGTTCACTGTGATATTAAGCCTGAAAATATTATTTTTACGAAAGATAATTTGCTAAGAATTATTGACCTAGGTGGCCTGACGCCCATTGGGGAAAAAATCACAACGCGCAGCCGTAATGGTGCCCCGGAAACGCTTTATTCGGTAGAGCTCCAAATCGAAAAAATCGGTGATGCGCAAACGGCTTACGACATTTACAGCTCGGCGGGTGTCCTTCTGGTCGGTCTGTTTGGAGATAAGGGAATTGATGCGGACTGCCGGTGCTTTTGTTGCAATACACAAAAGGTCGTCCGAGAATTACCGTCGAACAAACTCACGCTCCGAAGGCGGCGTGCTAACCGTGGCAAAGGCACCAAAAAAGATGAAAAGATTTTAGAAAATGCCCCACCCTACGTACAGCGCATCGCACAGAAAGACTTTCGAAACGATACCAATAGCATTCGCACAACATTTTTGGGGGATATGCTCGATGCTTTAAACGAAGAAATGGGGCAACCCGGTCCTGACGGCACACCACATAAGAACTATCCACCCAATGTTTTAGGTATCATTAAAGAAATACTCATTAAAGCAACAGAACCCGACCCTAAAAATCGCCTCTCTGCAGAAGACATCCTCAAAAAACTTCAAGAAACGATGCGTTTAAACTGGGATATTGGGAAGTAAATCTTATATCGTTTTTATAAATAATTTCATAATTCATTCACTTCTGTTTCATTATTCCTATAAACCTTTCCCAGGGGATGGTGAGGTTGGAAAACAAAAAATCAAAGGCAAGAGTATCTGTATTTTTCATTTTAGGCGCACTTTGCTCAACAGCATTTGCGAGCGGCAGCAGTAGCAATACAACTGACAGTAAAGCCCAAATTATTACCATTGATGTCAATAGGATTGCCAATTTAGAGGAATTGATCGCTTACAAAAGCGAAGAAAATCCAGATGCACTGCTCACGGAAAACTTTGTCAGACATTTTCTACAAGGACTCAATATTAAGGAAGGAACAATCATCCAAGGAGAAAAGATCGACGAAGGCGGTTTTGGTATCGTTTTTAAAGCGCATCAAAACGGAAACACATTCGTCATAAAATATCTGCAGCAAGGAAAATCG
This sequence comes from Verrucomicrobiota bacterium, assembly GCA_021294815.2. Taxonomy (NCBI): domain Bacteria; kingdom Pseudomonadati; phylum Verrucomicrobiota; species Verrucomicrobiota bacterium. Next base: position 687,416 of record CP095464.1, on the reverse strand, counting down.
ATCCATGCAATGTCGAATGAATTTTTGCGTAGCAAACAAATGGTCTGTAGCGTGAACCAATACGTCAAAGATCCCGATAACAAGGACGATCTCTGGGGAAAACTTCTGGGGCTTGGAATCATTGTACCCGTCATTGGGAGAACAAAAAACGGTGAAATTATCCAGGAATACACCGGTATGAATTTACAGGAAGCCACCCGCAACGATCATGATTTCTTCAACGAAGACGGATTTCCCCAAAGCCCCCAAGCAGCACTTCAGGCACTATGTAGCTTTCTTCATGCACTTACAACACTACATGCTCTGGGCTATGTACACTGCGATCTAGGCCCCGAAAATGTCATTTTCACAAAAGAAGGCACGATAAAGATTATCGATCTCGGTTTCTTAACCAAAATCGGAAGGAAAATCACCGCGTGTGATAAAAGAGGGAGACTGAAAACATTTCACGGCCATCGGATCGGCATCTCTAAGGATCGCTTGGCACACCTAGCCTGCGACATGTACCGCTCCATACGTATTATTCTCGGTTGCTTATTCGGCAGCAAAGGTCTTGGGACGAATCTAGAATGCCTGCGACCCCAATTCGACGAGGAAGGGAAAATCGTTCCATTCATCGACTGTATATCAACAATAAGCGAGCAAAACACTCAGGATTGCGGTGTCGGCAACCCATTGAAATATTGGGCAGATAAAATTGAAGAACTCAATCAGGATATGGCCTGACAAAAGTGGCGAAGCATACCCAGAACCGGTCCTGGATTACATCAAGCACGACCTTATTGCCAATATTACCAATCTCAATTCCGACGATCACTCCCCTGCCGCAACGCTTTTGAACGACCTACAAGAAATGGCCCTAGGAAACTGGCACGAAGGAAAATATAAAATTGAACTTTAAAAAAATGGAAAAAATAACAATTAACTGGAATATTTTAACATTTTTATAAATCATTTTAAATTTAATTTTACTTTTAATTTATTCTTTCTACAATCTTTCTAATAAAAAAGGTTATGGGAAAGAACAATAAATTAAAGGCAAAGATAATAATGTTCTCTGTTTTGAGCGCATTCTGTCCCGGAGTGTTTGCAGATGATAATACTATGCCAAGCAGCGGTATACACAACAACGCACAGTCACAGACCATCCACTATCAGGTAACAAAAGCCTCCAGCTTGAGTGACTTAATACAGCCAAATGCCAAAATCAACGCAAATTTCATTAGAGATTTAATACAAGGAAGGCACCTTACAGAATGTCAAAAGATTTTTTTAGGCAAAATTATTGGAAAAGGAGGATTTGCCCAAGCCGCAACAGCATATGAGAACAACCAAGAGAGTAACAACAATCCGCCGTTCATCATCAAATTTCCAGTAGAAGAGGGTGATTCTTATTTGGAAAACATTTTACAAGATGAAGCACAAAAAATCGAGCAATTAGCGGAGAGTGCGAATACATTCATCAAAGCTTATAAAGGGAATAATCTTTACGGCTTACTCCTAGGACTTGGGGCCATTGTCCCAGTTGTTGGAAAAACAGAAAATGGTGGTATTATCCAAGAATATGCAGGTATGGATTTAAAAAAATCCACACATGGTGGAAATCGCAGGGTTTACGACAAACAAGGGTTCCCATGGAATCTGCCAGAAGTACTTAAAGCTCTCTCTGCTTTTGGCCAGGCCCTTGTTGCGTTGCACACACTGGAGTTTATACATCGCGATATCAAGGCAGAAAACGTTGTTTGGTCGCCAGATGGTGCGCTTAAGGTCATAGATTTAGGTTCGCTAACTAAGTTTGGTAACAGACTCTCGGATGTTGGTTGCAGCGGTAACTGCCCTCCAGAATCATGTTCCTACTTCCAATTTAAAAAAATTATTCCTCAAAATAAGCAAGCACGAGCATCCTACGATATCTATTGCTCTTCGAATGTTATCCTGACTTGTTTGTTTGGTAAACGGGGCTACGAACAAGACAAAGCCAACTTTTGGGAAAAAACAGGCGGTTTGTCACCCAAACCTTCCCATTATGTGGAAAAGATGCGAGATCCAAATTTTCTAAATGATACCGATGGATCGCGGTCGAAGTTTATAGGAGGAATAATCGACTCTCTAAACGAAGAAATGAGAGAAAACGGGGAAGCACATAATGCTTATCCTGAACCTGTTCTCAATGAAATCAAAAATATTGTTATCGGTATCCTCGACCCTAACCCTGACAATCGTCCTTCCGCGATAGAAATTCTAGAAAAGTTACAAGACCTTGCCCTGTCCGACTGGAACGACACAACACGTCCGGAAGAGGAAAGGTATCGGATCAACCGTCATCCCAAGCTTCCGGAAGTGCCAAAAGAAAATAGATTCATTAAATGGGACGCCGATTGGCTCAAAGAAGATCCTTTTGAAATGCCGACACAACAACAACGATACTAGAGCAAATTCCGAGCTTGCTTTGGCAGAGGTTTTTCTTCTGCTGGGAAGTCGTTGCTTGATGGTGTAATGGTAGCACAACTGATTTTGGTTCAGTTTGTCTAGGTTCGAATCCTGGTCAAGCAGCCACTTTTGCGTGGACGCCCTTGTTGAACTTCGAGATGTCTCAAAACAATTCCCCTTTCAGGGGAAGGGAAGTTTCACGGTGTTGCAGTCTGTCTCGTTGAAGATTGTACCTGAAATTTCCGTGAGCATTACAGGTGAGTCGGGATCGGGAAAATCAACATTACTTCATCTCATCGGTGGGCTTGAACGCCCCTCGAGCGGTCATATTTTTTGGAAAAATCGCCCAATTGATCGCGATTCCATCAATCAAAAAGCGGTTTTACGGCGTGGATTTATGAGTTTCGTTTTTCAAAGCGCGAACCTTATTCCCGAGCTCACAGTTTTGGAAAATGTACTTTTTGCCCTGCGTATTCTCAAAAATCCAATTGAAAAGGCCGATAAAATCCGGAGCCAACAACTTCTTGAGCAGCTGGGAATCGCACATTGCGCAAACCAAATCCCTGAATATCTTTCTGGCGGAGAACGCCAACGTACTGCCATCGCTCGAGCGCTCATTACTAATCCTCAGATATTAATTGCCGATGAACCAACGGGAAACCTCGATGAGGCCAACGCGCGAAACGTCATTGCACTGCTTCGCGACCTCTGCAGAGAAAACCATGCGGCACTACTGCTGGTTACCCACAACCTGGCTTTCACACAACTGCTGGATCAGTCATACCGGCTATGCGACCACACCTTGATCGTCTGTTAAATCCCTAACGCTGTCGTTATTAAGGCAAAGATCGCATCGGCAATAATAATCCAGGTAATTCCTTGAACAACGGCTGTCGTCGAAGCCTGTCCGACTGCCGTCGCATTACGCCCACAACATGCACCTTGGAAACAACCAATTCCGGCAATAATTCCCCCAAAACAGAAACTCTTAATCAAGCCTAACAAAATGTCGCCCATGCCGAGGGCCTTTTTTGTCTCCGCCAGGTACTGTGTCATGCTTCCGGGAATAAACGGTAGCGCCGAAAACATCCCACCTAAGATCCCAATCACATCTGCAAAAATGCAAAGTAACGGCATCATCAGGGCCAAAGCGACAACTCGCGGTAACACGAGGTAAGAAATCCGATCGATACCAAAGGTCTGCAGCGCATCGAGCTCCTCGTTGACTTGCATACTCCCAATGGTTGCGGCAAAAGCGGCCCCCGTTCGGCCAGCGATAATCACACCGATCATCAAGCACCCCATTTCACGCGTCATCGCTAGGGCAACGAGATCTGCAACATAGATGCTCGCCCCAAAGCGCTCAAGCTGCACGACGCTCACAAACGCCATAATCAACCCCACAAGTGCACTGATCAGCGTTACGACCGGCAGCGCTTCAACACCCGTTGACTGGAAAAATGGGATCACACGTGCCCAGATACGGAGTGAGGGACGGACCACCGCACGGCTGATAGCGGTTAGAACCTGGCCGAAAAACTTTAGCGCTTGGTAAAACGTTCGGCTCTGCGCCATGACCTCTACGCCTACCTGGTAAAAAAAATTATCTGGCATTGGCTTTTTCGCCTGCTGCGGTAATTGCGCCTGCTGAAGATTAAAAATCTTTTGCGCCCCACTCGGCAGATTTGTTGTCACCAATGGGATTTTGGCTTTTTGCGACAATTGCTGAAGATGCTGTAAAAATATCAAAAACGCCGAACTCAATTTTACCATCTTGTCGGCATCCAGAATGATTTGTTTGACGGATTTTAAATCGCCGAGTTCCTGTAAATCCTCGACGTGACTGCGCAGTGCCCACATTCCGGAACAGCACACATGGACCACAGAAAGATCTTCAAAAATGTGGAGCTCCTCGTGCTCGACGATTTCGTACATGTACCCCAACTATGTTGGATCTTTCGTAAATGCAATGCGCAATTAAAGCGCCTATTCCGGTAACCCGTCAAGGCCGATCAACTGCTTTGCCGCGACATTGGCATCTAACTGTAGCGCGGCCGGATGATTAATGGTAAAAAAGTCCTGATCCTTGGTTTGTGCGCGTTCGAGTGGTGACATCTCCATCTCTTGGCGTAAAGGTGGAATGCCAACTTTTTTTACCTCTTGGGCCTTCATATCTGCATATGAAGTTGCATTAGATTGCTTTACTTCACTCAACCTCGACATGCTGTTCATGCTATGTAAAAATTACTTGAAGTAAATCATTATTTTTTTAAAATCTCCATCGTATGAACGAAACCCATTTTTTTGGCCGTTGTCTCCAATTTTTGTGCATCTGCGCCCCGTGTGCGCTTTATGGAGTCGAAAATCCCGAAAACCAACTACAAACGGAAACAAATACGGTAGTCGTTCACGAGGCTAAATCGGATTCTCAGATTGACGCTCAAGCGGTTAAAATCCTACCACAGCCCGAAGCTCTTCCAGCAGAACATAAGGCACTAGTGAGCGAAATGTCGCAAATGTTATCGGGACCTACAGAGCAGGCAAAAAAAGAGCTCGTCGACGCCAATATTTTACCGGATGCTCAAAAGCCGAGCAACTTTCAGGCGACGTCGAGAATCGATATCGAACGCGTCAAGTTTGATACGAGTCGGCTCATGATCGCAATGAAGAAATGGGGACAGGTCCGTATTGATCTCAAACCACAAGCCCTTGTTAAGGGTCAGGAATGGGCCGACAATTGTAAAATACGCCTCTATGTTGGATTCAATGGGTGTCTTCCTTCAGGAAGGATGTTGCTCATGCGCTCCGAATGCACCTGTATCTGTCTCAAAAACAACGAATTGGCCTCGGTATACTTCTTTATTCCCGGCGATGTCCGTAAGCGCTACAGTCTCGCACGTCAGCCAGATTATTGTGCGCTCCGTTTAATTGTCGATGGACACACCCAAGACATTGTCATCACCGACAAAGATGGTAAAAATAGCCACGCGCCGAATGCGGAAAAACTCCACAAGGAAACTAAGGAAAAAGCGCAAATTGAAGTCGCTTGGATGCGGAATATCGATCAGCTCCCGATCAATGCCGACGTAAAGGTAAAACATCCCGCAATGAGACTGGAGATCTAATTTCTTAACTCGCTTCTTGCGGATTCTCAAAAAAGACCGTTTGGAGCGAAAAACTGTCTAGTGAGATATCAGTATCGGCCCAAACAGAACTGTTATAGTTGAGGTAGGCGGTATACGTTTTCCCCAAAAAGCTGAAGTTACGCGTCTTGCAGCGGTTACGTCGATCACTCGCCCCCGCACTGCGGTAGAATGAGAGCAGAAAATTGCTCTCCTCTTTGGGTTCATCAGCGTTACAGACGGTAAAATCAAAGCGCACGGCGTATTGTTGGTCCGCTTGTGCGTAAACTGTCGAGAAATCGATTTTTCCTTCTGAATACACACCATAAAGTGCATGAATCATCGAAGCATTGAGCTCGGGAATGCCAAGAAGCCGCCGAATGGGCGGTGTTGCGTACATGCCACCGATCGAGAGTTCGTTTTCTAAAATAATTGATCCACTAAATGTCATTTGGTAACGGATATCGACGCGTTCTAAAAGCCAATAGCAACGGCAAAGCGAATCTGCATCCAACCCGCTTAAAATCGATGTGATGCCGTCATTGGTTACGAGTGGAACAAAAAAAGGCGTACCGTACGGGGTGACGCGGCAGAGAAAGGGCGTAAAGCGCGTCATGATTCTGTTGCCACAAAGGGATCACTCGCGAGCGAGTAACGTTTTTTCAAAACACCGGAGTCACTAACGTCTTCCTCGCGCAGCCGTACAACAACGTCTTTTTCAAGCTCACTGGCATCAATGATGATCTTACGCTCTACATTTTCGGTATCGCTAAAGGTCATTTTTTGCCAACATCCGGAACCGTAAGCCGAGTTCTCGACATGTCCAAACCGCCCTTGTTCGACACAGGCACTCCCACTCGCCTCTCCCGTGCTTCGGGTATGAAAATTACGGCTTCGCGTACGCCGGCGGTTCGACTTCGTAAGCTCCGATAGATCGTTAGGGCCGAGGTGTTTCGCCGGGCCCAATATGATGGTTGTCGTCCCGGTATCCACCGATTCGGCGACGCTTTGTACCACGGCATTCATCGATTCCCATTCTGTGCGACCGTGGGTTAAGTTGATGGTTTTGCCTAAAAAATCGCCTCCGACCTCAGGCTGTGTCAAGACGATCTTCCCTTCATAGTGTAAAACCGAAACGCCTTGATAAACCTGTTCCGCCAATTGATCCGGCACAGTTTCTTCGCCGGTAAAAGAAACCAGGCTGCGGTAAGTCTTACTCGTCGCATCAGTTGCATTAATTTTCACCGCCACCAAACGACGCGAAACCGCCTCGTCTTCCGTTTCGTAAGAAACTTTAGCAGTTACGGTCTCCCGATGAACCTGGCAATTCATCCAATTCGCGACTGAACCCGAAATGAGTTCATTGGGCAACGAACCTTCGCGCGTGGGCTCTTCGATACGGAGATTGTCGACCGCTTGTAATCCGGGAAGATGTTTTTTCCACCATGTCGCGCTACTCATTTGGATTGGCTCTGTTTCAACTTCTTGGCGGATATAGGTCGACTCGGCCCCCTCCAACGCAATTGTCATTACAAGTGCCTGCGGTTCACACCCCGTCGCTGACGCCGGGTATTTTTGGACATCAAGCGTTTTCCATGATTGGCCATTGTTGCGATGCGTCTTTTCAAACTTCAAAACAACGGCTGGGATCTGTAAATCGTAACGGGGCGTCAGCTGGAACGCGTGTAGTTCCTCGATATCTAGCGACACAGGGGGCAATTGCGCTCGACGGCGAAAATGCAATATGGGTACCGCTTCCGAATAATCGAAAAATGCGATCACATCAGGTACCCAACGTAACAAACGTTTGATCGCCTCCGCACAAGAGAGGTCGTGGCATTCATCGAAAGGAATATAGACGGGCAGGTCGAGCTCACTGGATAGCGCCATAACGGGAAGAGCAAAAACCTGATTCACATAGTCGATAATCTCTGCAATTTGGGCACCGATTGTCATCGGATTTCCTTTATGATCCTGCCCTAAAATCAGTCGGCTTTTTCGGATATCATTGAGTTTTTCCGGATCTTCAAGATCGGCCTCCTTCCAGGTCTGTTGATAAATGATGTGATCGAGATACCACCAAGGTCCTGAAAAAGTGTATTCTTGATAACCCTCCTGAGCGCTACCATACACCGGCGTTTTCGTCACAATCCCCGTAAACCAATACGACCCATCGCGATCAATCTGAATGGTTTCATTCGCCGAAAAGAGCAGTGGAGTATCGGCCGTATTTCCCGCGACACGAACAGTAACAATATCGACGGATTGGTTCTTTAATTTTCGGATAACACCGCTCAAACCCCAGTCTTCGAAGCACTTGCGTGTTCCTTGGTACGTTAAAAACCACATCTTAATTCCTCAAATTATCGATTTGAAGCTGCAAGGACTCCATTTCCGCATCCACGACATTATCCAAGGCATTCAAACGTTCCTGTAATTCCTCTACAAGCGCTTCGAGATGCGACAATAACGATTCCATCTCAGCGAATTCCATAGAGCGCGAACCTCCCCATTTTGAACGTTCCTTCCGCCGGCATCAATTTAAACGCACTGATGACGTGAGCACCCACGTTGTAATAGACAAAATTGTAAATACCTCCAGTCGCCACTGGTGTGTCATTGGCGATACGGAAACTATTGGTGCGTGCTTGGGCGTAGACGCGATGTGCGGCATTTCCATCATTCCAAAAATCGACACTACCGTGAATGTAACCTCCATCGTTGCGGTAAAACTTTTCCTCATTACCGAAGCCAAAATAGCCGTACAGGAAGGTGTAGGCGGCATATCGGCCAGCGCTTCCGGCGAAATCGGCCGTGCTAAAGCAGTACTCATTGATGTTGTTTTCCCAGATTGTACTGCCGTTTTGATCGTACCCGTACTGCATCCGCACTTGAGTTCCAACGATTGATGTCTCTAAAAAATCGAAATCGAGCCGGTAGTGCCACCAACGTCCGAAATCAAAATTATTTTCGAAGACGAGATTGGGAACGGCATCGGTTATTTGGTACTCACTGATGCGATGCCAGGGGTAATCTGTCCATGCTGCACCGAGTGTTTTTGTCGGGTCCGCAACAAGAACCTGCTGCACTGTTCCCGCGGGGAGAATTACCGCCTGTTCGCCGTCGCCAAGAAGTAAACTTCCCTTCTCTTTTGGACTGATTTCACCGCCGCCTCCACCCTCTCCTTTCAACTCAAATCGCTCTTCACACTCCGTAGACGTATAGTAATTTTGCAGCTGCGTTGTTAATTGATCCTGCGTTGCATAAAGATTGAGCTGTTTCGCAATATCGGAAGTTTTGGCATAGGGTACAAATTGTGTCGTAATTTCGCTTTTCGAATAATAATTTTGGAATTTGGCGTCACAGGCTGCCACGGTGTAATAGTTGTCCAGGGCGCTGTGCTTGGCATAAGAAGACAACTGGGTATCGATCTCCGTTTTTAGGTAGTAATTCCGCAGCGCAGTATCGAGATCGCTTTGTTGTAATCCCGAACTCGGACCAACCTCGCTCTTGCGCGAAAACCGTTGATCGCAGACGGTAGCGGTATAGTAATCCTTAAGTGCCCGATCGAGGTCTTTCTGTTGAAGGCCTGAAACGACTGTTGTTCCCCCTTCACCGCCTTCGCCTTTAAATGCAAATCGCTGGTCACAAACCTCGGCGGTGTAATAGACATCTTTGGGCTCTGGCGGTGTTGTTGAAACGCCACCATTTTCAAGAATTTTACACACTCCCGAGCCCAATGTGACAGTCCTCTGTGCTGTCGTTACAGCCCACAGACTCAACCAATACTCTCCCGCCTCGAGGGCGTTTCCCTCTGAGGAAAACGTAATAACTGCGTGTTGTTGTGCTCCGCTTTGCCACGTCTCAAGCGTCACGGTAGAATCCAGATATTGCGTCGAACCTAGCATCAATGTTGGCGAACCTCCCGATGGCGGATTGCCCTGGTCGAGTTCTCGAATCGAGAGATAGATGGCATCCCAATCACGGACATCGACTGGCATCTCATTGCGAAAAATTCCAATTTGGAATTCGAGATCATTACAGCGCCAAAATTGTACAAGTTGCTTTCGGATAACATCTTTCGGCGCATCGAATGACAACACATCGAGAGCGACGCGGACTACACTACGTTCTATGGTTTCCATACTGTTTTTCTTAAAAAGAACTGTTTGCGCTTTCGGTGGTACACACACGACCTCCGACAATTTTATAAAAATGCTCTGCGATATTGCCGTTACTGCTGGATATGATGTTTGCGATCACAGCATCTTTCAGCTGAAATGTGGTTTTCCCAGATTCACCGACGAGCATCAGGTTTGCGGTTTCGGTTTTTAATTCCGAGGCATGGCGCAGCGCATCTTCTTGAGCAATTTCCGCCGTCGGATGTTTTTTACGTACACGGAACTCTAAATTCATCAATAGATTGCCGCGGTTCAGTGCCTTTGAGGTCTCCCCACGGACCGTCGTTAACAGCTGTACCGACCGTTGGCCTGAGATTTTTAGATCCTGTGGGACTTCTCCATACGCAGCTCCACGTGCCAATTCCCATTCTCCCCAAATAATTTTCATTTTCTCGTGCGTTAAAAGGAGTACATCGTCGCAAAGTGAAGCGTGATAGTATTTTTAAACGCATCGCCCTCGAACTGCCAGGGGTCTTTTTCACGGCAGCTCACGATCCAAGATTGATCGCCAAATACAAATTCTCGGAGGTGTAGCTGATGCGCGATTTTTTCCGCAACCAACATCCCACTACTGCCACTTTCATTGGTCGCAACGTTTTCAATCACTTGGACGACGAAGGCGATTTCCCGGTAGACTGGTCCAGGAACACCTGAAACGATGGCTTTCGGCAATGGTGCATCGATAAAAATTCCTTCACCGAAACCTTGTTGTATGAGTTGCTCACAAAATAATTCGAGCGAGCTTCGTTTTCGCATCGCAATCGCAACTTTTTGGAGATCATGTTGTGCCCGTAATGCGTCATATACGCGCTCCTGCAGTTGTTCCAAAATTCCTTCTAACGGCTGCCCCATTTTAAAATCCCTCCAAGGTTTTTCCGGTAATCACTCGCCGGCGTGATGCGACAACTTCCATCGCCTTTTCGGGCTCCATAGCGCGATCATTCGGGAGTGATACGACAAATTCGCCGCTAACAATTTTTTGCATTTTCCCACGTGCGTCCTCAACAAGGCGGACCTGGTCACTTGTAAGCCGAAAACCCGGAATCCGTAGCTGTGCAACTTCAAGTATCAGTACACAGGCATCACTTTTTAATTCCGGTGGGATCGCATATGGCGATTGGCTCAAGACATTCCGTTTGTTGCTCACAATGTAAGCACGAATACTCAGCACGACATTTTGAATCGCATCTGCTACCGGATCAGGTTGGGATTTGGCGACCGCACAACGCCGTAATGCTTCGACCTGTGGGGCTGCGAGATAAGTATAGAGGTCTTCGATTGTAACATTAATCCAATTCGTAATCATTTTTTTGATGGCTATGGCCACGAAGGCCATAGCACTTTGGGTTTTATGCTGCCGCCACAACAAGCTTCCGAATACCCGTTGGCGAGGTAATGACGATATTACTATAATGTTCGACCGTGATATCGCTGAACTTGCTATGTTCCTCGAGATACACACGGAACGGAGAACTTCCGTCGACCGGCGTTACAAAGCGTTTGATGTTGGCCGGTTCATCTTTCATAATTTTGTTATTGGTGAAGAAGGTGTAGATTGTATTGCCTAAGAACGTCTCTTGCTTGACATCGCCAGATTGGTACCGCGCACTAATGATACGGGTTTCGTCGACAAACAGCTTTCGTGAGAGCTCCTCTAGGGTCAACGATGCGGAGCGGTTTGCACCTGCGTTATTTTGGCAATCATAGGAATTGGAACGCATATCCCAAGCGCCCTCTCCGATAATCACTCGGTTAGGACGTATCCCGGTCAGATCGGTAGCGGCCTCAAGTTCGGCGCGGATATCCGCATCCGGATTGGGTGTTCCAGTCGTTCCCCACTTATACTGCTCCTTAACCGATACAGCATTCGCAGCTAAAGCGGATATTGCCCGACGTAACTCATTGCGATAGAGGCGTTGTAGCAGGAGCTGTACATAGCGTTCCCGCCAGTCGTCCCCGGCAACATCATCATGATCGACACGAACAGTTAGACCTTTGTTGTATGTCTTGGACGTCACAGAGGTACCGGTAAACTCAACGCGCTTAAACGAAGATCCGATGGAACGAATATCGTCGGTCTCCGATAAGAAAGCCTCGTTAGGGTCGGCGATCTTAAACTCAAAACGTCGTGCAACGGGGACAACTGGCGCGATAAAGTTTAAGACTTCTTCGATTTCTTCTCGATCTTTCCATCCGACGGTAAAAGCGGTGAGAGGCTCTGAATAATGTGCTGCAGTAAAACGCGACTCATTTGCCGCACACACCGTCCCACAATCCTGAAAACCGTCATCTTTGGGCAAAACTTCATAGGTATTCATAAGTAAAAATCCAAAACGTTTAAGCAGTTACAGAGCATTGCGAAGGGAAGGACGTAAGCACCTCGACAGTACCACCACTTGCAGCCCCTGACAACGCAATCCCAATACACATATATTGACCTTCTTCCGTTGGCATTGACCTCACGGTACCGTTATCACCCGGCATCAATAGATCTCCCGAAGTAATGGCACCGCTAGTGGTAATTTTCAGCGTGCTTGAACATCCGAGAAGTGCGATATTGACCTCTTCGCCGGCCTGTGCCTCATCGGTTGTAACACCAAAAGCGCAGTCATTCGGCCCCGCACACATGACTTGATCACCGTTAGAGGGATCAATTTTAACTAATCGGTACGCGGTCAACGCGGTTTGAGCATTTTTGGTCAAGCAATCTTCATGCGTTCCCAATGCCACATTTGATAGGATTTGAGTATCCATAAAATTAGAGCAAAAGCGCGATCTAAGTGTGCCTTAGGGCATCTTGTTTTTGTTTTTTCCCATCTCTTTTTTTATTTACAACAACACGGGCGTACTCTGCCGAACGAAGTGCCACGCCGCGGTATAATCCTCTCCCGTCATTTGCATCCGCTCCCGGACACGTTTCAAAATATGGGTTTGCGCATCGGTCGGTTCGTGGCGATTTTCCAGGTGTTCTGTCTTTGAATGCGTATTGAGCGTCTGCGACTGTCCGAGCAGCTCATTAGACGCGGCTTTCGGGTCTGCGATATAGCGTTCCTTCCACTCGTCGACTTCGGCAGTCTGGATAAGGCCACGATCGAGCGCAAATTTCGCGAAACGCTCACCAGAGGCGATCTTAGCATCCACAAGTGCAGCAGTTAGTTCTTTGATTTTTTGTTCCTGCTCGCACGCTAATTTATAGAATCGGTCGGACTCGGATTGGAGGTCCTTATTCGCTTCTTTCAGCGCTTCAATCGCTTCGGCATGTGCCCCGAGCTGCGCGATTTGTTCTTTCCAATCAGAATCTTGAAAGCGGATATTTAAGGTTTTTTCCAGAAATGCTTGCAGCTCAATATCTTCCTTTTCCTCCGGACACACTTGCGGTTCTTGGTTTGCAATTGCCTCTCCAGGAATATTGGGATTATTGGTAAGCCCCACAGAAATTAAACGGATCGGAGTGAGAAACCCATTTTCGCGTTTTGTTTCCCAGCGCGGTGACAAGAACTTAAAGAACGCATTTTGTAAAATTTCCTCCCCAGCGGTTGACCACTTCGGTAAGATCCAGATACCATCATCGCGCGCCTCGAGATCTTGAACCCAAGCGTATGAGCGCGTATCACTATGTCCTGGGAGTTGCGAAAAATGCCGATCGTCGGGATGTCCGATATAAACGGGGATACCGCCAAATTTTCGTGCGAGACGCGCGCGGAGTGAACGGAATCGTTTTTGCATCTCAAGCGCCGCTGTGTAAGTTACCCGCTGGACACCGTCTGCATGTGGATAATCACCATAATCCACTAATTTCAGCCATTGTTTTTCCATACTATGCCTTTTGCAAAACGCTTTCCTCGGCACTCGGCGTCGAGAGGCCAAATTTTTCCCTCAAATCTTCGATCGCGATTGGCACCCCCATTTCATACAGCGCCCGATAAATCGAGATTTCATCCGCAGGATTTCCCGAAGTCGTAGTAACCAGTCGAAAATACGCCTTCTGCGCCACATCGCCAAATAGATAGCGAATAATCTGGCCATCGACCTGCTCATTGAGGGTTTCCGAGATCATTTGCGCGTCATCTTCGAGTAATATTGCGGCCTCATCGCCTTGCAGGGAAGCCCCGGCACCTGAAGTACGCGAGAGTGTCGATAGATCCGATCCCCGCCAGAGTGCAACAATCGCGCGGTCCATCCGGTCCACAATTCCGGGATACGGTAAATCGCCACGGGTCGACAAATCAATCGCCTCGATATTGGTTCCCTGCGACATCAGGGCACTAAACTCGGCACCAAAATCAGCAACCGCGTCACGTGCGGCCTCCCACTGGGCCGATCCTGGGAGTGCATTCGTCACACCCTTGACACCGGGCATCCCATTTCGCTCGCAATAAACCAACCAATCACGTAACGGGAGATGTTTAAAGAGGTACGCGATCGACGTCGCCTCCATCAACCCTTCACCAACGGTAATCATCCACGCCCCTTTTTCCAGAGGAATTCCGCTCAGGGCGTAATCACTTTCCAAAAATCGCAATTGGCCCGTTGTATTTTCAAAAAACCAGAGGGGTACGAAGCGAAACGTCGCTGTCAACCGAGGAAATGGCAAAATATCGAGTGCATCTTGTGTTTGAAAAACCATTTCATGAACCGCGTATTTTTTCCCAACGGCATCCATCATCTGTTTAATGAGTAGTGCAACGCCGCCCTGTTCATTTTTATCAAACGCATTAGTCGCCGACAGGTTGTTATAAAAGTACTCGAGCGCCTGTTTTTGTAAAACCGCCTCAGCAGACTGGTCTACGGTCAAAATCTCCCAACTAAGCCGCGCGACGGATTTTTTTCTTTTGGAGACAACGCATTGGACGACGTCATCGCGATGCTCGATAGCCTCCCAAACCAACGCTGTTGAGTGGAGATAACCAGATGCGAACTCGTCGAGCATCCGTGAGAGCGAATCCGGCGTCAGTGATTTGATCGGATTAAATCGCGCACGCATCGAGTGTTGCATTCGTGCGTCGGAAATTTGAGAAAATGTTTTCATGGTTTCTCGGTATGTTAACAAAAAAGGATTCAGTTGTTGCAGGAACGTTGCCCACAGCGTGAATTGCTAGTGCCAAAGCCCAAAAACGGTCGGCATGCCCGTACTCGCTTTGATCGGCCGCAAAGCGGATTTTCCCGGTAAATGTATTTTCGCGCTTCACTGCCCGTAAATCGGCACGGATCGCCTCACTCGCCGGGATTTTTATTTTGTGATCTTCGAACACGGAGCGCAGACGATACGCCAACTGCTCCTTGACGGCATTTGTAAACGTAACGCCCTCAACGCGGTAGTTTCCAAACCGCTCAACCGCACGTTCCGCAAATTGCCGTCCAATTCCCGTTTGATCGATACAAGCTCTTCTTAAATTCGGGAGCGCCAGCAATTGGTAAAAAACTGCTTCCTGTTCTGAAAATGTTTTATTTTGGAGAACAATAACCTCTTTTGTCACCAACGACGTTTCCACCGCCGCGAGAATCCAAAATACGGTACGATCTTCGGTGCGTCCAATATCCACTCCCATATAGAGGTCCGACTGTGGCGGCATATCCGCTTCCTGTTCCGCTGCATCCACAAGCTCTGTCGGTAAAAAGATCGACTGATCCTCATACGGCTCGCACATATACTCCTGCCGAAATGTCTCCGCATCCGGACACGATCGCCGAATAAAATCAAAATACTCCGCTGCATCCATATCACGAATCGGGTCATCTGGGAGCGCTTTTGCCTGTAATTTCGTTAAAAATCCCTCATCAAGCGCGTCGGCAAGCGTTACTTTGTGATGGGAAAAATTTTTTGGATTTCCGTTTTGTGTAATCTCCTGAATGAGCTGATAGAAAAAATTATTCGACCCGCGGTGTGTCGAAATAATCTCCAGCTTGCCGCCCCAGGTGATCCCCGGATACGCCGCAGCGTACAGCAACCGTGGATTCGGGTGGAGCGCGAATTCATCAAGGACCCGCGTTCCACGCTTCCCCGCCTGAGCATCGGGATTCGAGGATAACGAATGGATGGCTCGATGATTACTAAAGCGCAGCGCCATTGCTCCCGGTTTCTTATCAGCGGCAATCACGGTTTGTCCAGAATACTGCGCCACGACATGTAAAATCTGGCTAAATTTCTGACAATCTTCCAGAAATAGTTTCGCTTGAACCTCGTCACGAGAGGCAACCCAAGCATCGTACCGGCACTTTTGGCAGGAATGTTCCCGAACGAGGTGGTACGCTGTTGCCATCGAAAGCCCGATCTGGCGCGACTTTTCGACGATTTTCAATCGCGCGGGATCGTTAATCCACCGCTGCTGATAGGGCAAGAAAAACTTTTCCTCGAAATGCCTCATTGCTACATCAGATTCAGTTGCGATTGGATATGCTCAAGCACCTCTTCTGAGAGGCTTTGGAATCCGAGTTTAGGATCGATTGCCTGCATATTGGCATAACAACCGATGAGCTTTTGCAGAGTAACGGGAGCGGTGCCGAGGTCGGCGAAGCTCAAGTGAGGGATTTCGCGGAGGAACTTTTTCCCGAGTGCGAGCAGCGCCGCCGTCAGCGTTATTTGAATTTGAACGGCACTATGGGCCAACTGTTCTCGAGCATCCATCCAATCGCAACGCTGTGACAAGAGCAATTTTGAAGTGTCTCTCGCCACAACAGTCCCGATTCTACCATGGAATCACCGTCCGTGAACAGATGCGTTGGCTCCGTTGGATCGTAAGGCTCCGTTGGTTACGTTGGATAAAAACAGATTCCTATTTTACCGATGCTGGTTCAAAACAGTTGCGCGTTCGTAAAAATCGGGAGTCTGCGCTTGCTGCACTTGCAGAGTGTTCATGGCATGAACAAACTGAAAAAGCGAAACAAGCTGAGAAAGTTTCTCAGAGGAATCTCGATACTTGCGTCAAGATTTGCGAAAACTTAGAAGAAGAGAACAAGAAACTCAGAGCAAGGCTACGATATTACAAAAATCAAGATTTGCGAAGACTTAGAAGAGAACGAAAAACTCGAAAGAGAGCTGCAAGATTGCAAAATCGGTCTTTTTATAAGTTTGGTAGTTTTCTCAAAGGCAAGTGGAATGGCCGGTTTGGAGAATGAGTTTGGCGTTCCTATGACAGAAAATTTTTCCTGACCCTCCGCACCAGGAGTACCACCCTCCGATTGCACCATGATAGCATCCATATAGTTCTTTCTAAGAACACTATCATCATCCCCGAAATTTTCATCATTTTTAACGATTACGGGAAAGGACTGCGATGCAATGCCACCCTCTTCATCGTCTTTATCTCTATATAAAACCCAACAGCAATCTTCTTTTCGGATGAGAGGTCTACTGTGTCCACACGACTCATAATATCTTTGTCCGTCGCGCTCTCTAAGATCACTTACAGTACAACTTAAAAGATTCAACTCGATCTTCGGACATCCTTCCTTATAAAAATATCTATCGGTTAATACCATATGAATATTGCCCAAAAAAGAATCCTTCTCGACGATAACTCTTGTGGGCTTTCGAGGATCTTCGTTGTACACATTTAAGGTATAACGCTCGCAAAACAATTCACCTTCCTTTCCATAAGGAGCGGGCAACATCCCAAAAACTACATAAAGGTTGGAACCTATTCCTTCTGTTGTTCGTATGTCCTCGGCCTGTCTTATGGCAAACTCACTCCATCGGTTAGCATCATATGCTTCATCGGATTCTTTTATCTTTTCTTTTGCGTAGGAACACAAGGCTTCTAAAACTTTTGCCAATTTGATTAGAACGGATGGTAAATCTTTCGTATCACATAACCAAGTACAAGCTTCCCATTGTACTTTTTGTAGATGAATCTTAGTTTCCTCTAACAATTGCAACTGCTCATTCATTGATTGCGTACGCTCTTCTTCAATCTGCTTCATTAGTGAAGTTGCTTTTTTCAGAAAATCAGTATAATCCTGAGAGTGTTGGTTATTAGGGTTCTCTCTGATACGTTCATCCCAAGCAGCTATTCCCGCCTCTAAGTCCTGCAATTTCCTATCCCGATCTGCCTTCTCAGCATCTAGTTTCGCTTGCTTGGCGTCTAGTTCTGCTCGTTTCTTGATTAAAACATCTCGTCTATCTTCTAAATCTCCCTCGCTAATCTCCGTCTCTTCATTTAGAGTAAGCCCATCAACACCCAATGCACGCACGAATTTTCTAAGCGTCTCTTGGCCATCTTCATCTAATAAAGCAAATTTAAACGATGAAAACTTGGCATGAGGCTTGCCGTTCGCATCGAAATCAATCGATTTAATGCATTGCGCCCCAATCTTGACTAGTGACAAAAGTGTACTAGTATAGCAGTCGCGTAGATTGTCGGTCTTTTCTGTGTCTACGACAACGAGCGGGATACCAGAGCGCTCTTTGAGATATTTCTCGGTCTCGATCGCCGTTATTACTGAGGCAAAAACGCAGCCACTTTCTCTCCCGCCATAAACCTCAACTACGTGGAACCGATTTGGATCATCTACTCCTGACTGAACTTCCACATCTTTATACTGCTTCGGAGCGGTATTAATTTTCTGTGTATTCCGAGCAACCGAAAGCGTAGCTGACCTCAAAGGTGCAGCTCCATGTAAAAAGCTTGCCAAGCAGAAAAGGGATGCTACAAGCGCACTTTGCAAACATTTACAACTCTTCCGAGTTTTTAAACTATCTTTACTATCCATAGACGGCCTTGTAACCACCGTCTCAAGCAAAAGTCAAGTCTCTTTATAAAATTTATTTAAGTATCCCAACATGGCTGCCCGAGTAGGATTCGAACCTACGACCAAGTGATTAACAGTCACCTGCTCTACCGCTGAGCTATCGGGCATCGAGACGCCCCCAGTAGAATTTTCCAGCCCGCGATGTCAATCCATTATCGGCAAATACAAAGGATAATTTCTCGCCCCTCCCGACGACAACATAGCAACACTGATTGATACTAAAACTCTTCCCTGGAACAAAACTTGATCCATTCTTCATTTCTTTTACTGTTCTTGTTGAGGATGAGGACGGAAAAAGATGCCCCGAAAGCGAAGATACCATTAAAAATTTGCATGCTAACGCCGGAGTATGCGCCGTTTGCGAAGGTCGGAGGTTTGGGTGATTGTGTTGCGTCGCTTTCACGTCAGCGCAATCATAGCATAGAGCGCCCGCAATTATGATGCCTATATAAAAGCCCTCATGAATCAGACTACAACTTTTTACCTAAAATCCAACATCAACCCCCGTTGCCAATGACGCTCTACCACTGAGCTATCGAACAGTAAAGACGATGTTGGTGAAGTCTTCCCGCATCATTGCCAAACACTCATTTTATTTTCGATTGCTATTGGCATGCAAATGACCTCGGGCCAATTTTGACCGGCAAGTCAACCTCCTTTGGGGCCACATCTTCTTGAATAATAGTGCAAAATATTCTTCTGATATAGCTAGGCGAATAAGCCATTCTCTAGACTCGTCCCCATCTTCATGACACGTTGTTCGAGAATAGCGCCTCCTATCAATAAAACACCTTGGAAGATCAGCCTCTGTAAAATCTTTTCGGTCATCACTTACAACATCTTCATTTTCCTTATTCACAATCAGTACAGGAACTGGAATTGGGATAACAGCCCTTACTACGGGATATTTTTTGCTAGTTTCAACCCTAAGTTTTTTAAACGCTACGTACTCACCCCATGTTTTTGACTTGCGTGAAAACTTTTTTCTTAGCACTTTCCATCGTCGCATATCCTGAGCCAATTCTGCACTTTGAGATTTTGCAAGTTTAAAACTATAAGTCACCCAACGTGATCGATCATCAGGCGTCAATGCCTCATCGTGCCAAGAGGCAACTTCTCCCTCCTTGTCCAACACGGCAAAAGTTACCACATTAACCTCCTTTTTAGAACCCTGATTATTGCCAAGCGAACCGAAAAAACTCTTGTCAAAATGTATTTTTCGACTTCCCTCTTCATCCGCAGTAAAGTGATTAAGCGTAAACTTTTCATAAAGCATGCAATCTCCGCAGGGTCTTATTTTCAACATCCCAATCAAAAAGTAACCTGCAGTATGCACACATGATTCACACCGCCTTAATTTTTTGATCTCTTCTCGAAACAGCTCGCCTTGTTTCTGAACATCACAAGTTTCCTCCCGATAGTAATCATCCCATTTACTTACAATTGAACTCAATCTTTGTTCATCATCATCTATTGCATCCAAATCTGTCAAATCTAAGAAGTTTCTTCCTATTAACACCGCTGTACCTATAAAATCTTCAAACAACTCCCACCTAAGCTCACGGAAATCCGATTCAAACCCCGGTAAGTTTTCTAAGGGCGTTCCTTCTGGACATTCCTTATCATAATAGAGCATTGCAAGCTCTCGCAACCTCTCCACAAGACCTTTCTCCTTTATATCTTCTTGAAATTTTTCATTTAAATTTCCATCCGCTATTTTCGCAAAATCCTCTATACTAGCATGCCGGGGTGTGCCACATATTTCGCTATAAACCTTCTCTCTCTCTCGCAAAAAATCTCCGTTTATCTCAAATGACGGAGAAACAATGCATTCCATAACAGGAAGATACTTCTCCCGTATATCCGCATATTGCCGATAAACATCGGCAACCTCTCGATCATCAACTGCCAAACCATAAAGCTCATCTGGATTCAATGCCATGTGTATTGCAGTTAAAAGTGCATAAATAGCACATGCTTCTTCACCAATTGCCATATCGCCTTTCTTTGTACTATTTCCTCCCACTCCATTTCCGGCCTCAACTATGTACCGCTTGATCGGTTGCTTAATTGATTGGTCATATGACTGCTGTTTTAGGAGACTGGATAAAGAAACCTCCATCGAAATATTTTCGTCCAATGAGCCGAAGGAACAACACCAGCTACTCGATAAAACCGCAGCAACGCACAACCATCTATCTACACTACATTTAGAAAAATTTTCCAAAACCATGCCCCGTTGTCACCTATATCTTTTCCATTGTCAAGATTGTTTTTTGTATCACGCAAACTACAAAAATCCAAAAATATCGTCGCTAATCTTAAAAATGGCAACATCATCAAAATCCCACCTTTCCCAAGGCGGAACTCTACTGATGCAACTCAATCAAATTCCATAAACCGAAACTTTCAGTCTAAAATCTCCACCTCAATAGAGCAACAGCCACTACCTGTTCAACTACTGGATCATCGGATATCCAAAACAGGCCCAGTAAAACACTGTCCTCACTTGTGTTATGATAAATGTCCACCTGTCAGTAACTTTGGAAGCTCAATTCCCAGACTACTTGACTCGTTCTCTTAGTTTTGCCGCATCCATCATCCTGGATAATAGTGAAAAATAGTCTTCGTATATTTTTATGCATACAAGTTTGTCATGAAACCCCTTTTCCTCATTACTAAGCGTACCCGGTATGTGGGATGACTTGTTCTTCCTCCATCTTTGAGGAATATCATCTACTGTGAGATATCTCGGAAAATCCTTTTGAATGTTTACGTCTTTTGCTGTCACTATCAGTACAGGATTTGGGGCAACAACTACAGAATTCACTATAGGCTGTTTTGCCCGCATTTGAGTTAAGAATTCATTGAGACGCAAATCAAACTTCTTCGCTTGAATTGTATCTTGCCACCGCTCTGCTTCAAGTAATGATAGACGAAGGTTCTCCCATCGATTCATATCCTGAGTCAATTCTTCATATTGAGAATTCGTGTATACATCATTGTAAGTTACCCAGCGCAACCGGTCATCTGGAGTTAAGCACTCTGCATGTTCAGAACTGAACGCTATGTTAATGCTAAGCTTTTTATTCCCTTCTCTGTCTAAAGAATCAAAGAAACTCCTCACAAAACGTACTTCACGCTCATTAGGCTCCAAAGAAAATATATTAATCGTAAACTTATCGCAAAGCATCTCATTCCCACATGATGCTACCTGCACCATTCCCGTGAAAAAATAACTCCAGGAGCAAATACCAAAATCACAATTTTTCACCAGTTGAACTCCTTCGCGGTACATACGTTCTTGTACTTGCATATCACAACGCTTTCCCCCGCAGTGATCGTTCCATTTTGAACTCATTAACTCCAAGTTTTCCGAATCCTTTTCTTCGATA
The DNA here is from genome assembly GCA_021294815.2 of Verrucomicrobiota bacterium. Classification (NCBI taxonomy): domain Bacteria; kingdom Pseudomonadati; phylum Verrucomicrobiota; species Verrucomicrobiota bacterium. The sequence continues at coordinate 665,540 of CP095464.1, read as the reverse complement.
TCTAGCCACGGACATTCACCAATTACTAGCATTATCCATTGCGCAAATAAAATCTGTCTAAACTCCAAATAATCCTCTGAGGGGCTCCGATTACCATAATAGAGTTTAGCAAGTTTGCAGAATTTTTCCTCATAATCTTCATCTTCTGAAGTGTTATCAGGGCGCCCCTTTAAACTTTCCCTCCAGCTTGCATTCAAATTTCCCGTTGCAAACTGGGCAACCCTTTCCAGCGTGTCAAAATTCGACAGATTATAAAAATCAGTAAAAAATTTCCCATCTATCTTAAACGAGGGAGAAACAACACTCCTTATAATAGGGAAATATTCCTCGAGAATTTTTGCGTACTGTTGATACCAATCAATAATCGGTCCCCTTTGAATTGTTAGAAATTTTTCTTTTGGGTTTAAGGCTATTTGCAATGCTGCTTCTAGCGAATAAAAACCGCACGCAGACTGCAATCCTAAGTCCTCCCGATTTCCCGTATCAATGATGTACCGTTTTACTGGAGCATACCGTTTATCTTGACACTCGGAAGAGTTAGGAGGATTGATCATGACTTCTGTTGCTCCAAAAGTTTGAACAAAACCACTCAGCAAAACCGCCGTAGAACAAAACAAAGTGCTCAACTTATTCTTAGAATACCTTTTTAGATTCATGGCCGCATCTTGGTTGATATATTTAAACTACTGTCAAGAATTTTTCAGAACATATGTAACTCGGGGCTCTCTTGCATTTGAGATACTTTTTACCATAATGTTTTTCACTTTAGAGATGAAAGCGAGGGCTTCAAAATCGGCAGATTCCATACAACCACTCAAAATTTGCATGCTAACGCCGGAGTATACACCGTTTGCAAAGGTTGGAGGTTTGGGCGATTGTGTTGCATCGCTTTCGCGTTATGTCGCACAACTGGGACATGAGGTTAAGGTGGTTTTGCCCAAATATTCCACATTTTCGCTGCCATCGTCGGTGATTGAACATCCCCAGCCGATGATTGTCAATATGGGCTACGGGATCGAATTCGCCAAAATTTGGGAACTCAAAAAAGACAATTTATCCGTTTATTTTTTGGAGTTCGACCGCTATTTCAACCGCAACGGCATTTACGCGGACCGGTATGGAGATTTTGACGATAATCATGAGCGCTTTGCGTTTCTTGCGCGCGCGGCGATCGATCTCTGCTACTACCTCAACTGGATCCCAGATATTTTTCATGGGCACGATTGGACCGCGGGACTCCTCTCGGTGCTGCTTGATACTGTTGAGCGTGAACACCCTCTCGAACGCAGTGGCTCCGTCTTCACGATTCACAATCTTCAGCATCACGGCTATGCGCCCCGCTCGGTCTTATCGTTTTTAGGCATTCCAGACCATGTTTTTCGGCCCGATGGCGTCGAGGCTTTTGGTCAAGTCAATATGATGAAAGCGGGACTGTATTTTTCCACCAAACTCACAACCGTCAGCGAAAATTACGCGAAGGAGATCCAGACGCCGCATTTTGGTTTTGGTCTCGATCCGGTGTTAAAGTTTCGTGCAGGTGACCTTATTGGAATCCGAAATGGAATTGATGAAACGCTTTGGTCTCCCGAACACGACCCCTTGATTACACATCACTTTTCCCGGAATGATTTTTCTGGTAAAACGCAATGCAAAGCCGAATTACAGCACTACTGCCGTCTTCCAGAAGATCCGGCGATTCCGATTTTTTCGGTCATTGCACGTCTCTACGAGCAAAAGGGGTTAGACTATTTGGTCCGCATCCTTGAGAGCGTCTTGAGACAAATGCGCCTACAGTTTGTATTATTAGGCAGTGGCGATCACGAGTTGGAATCGCAATTCATCCACATTGCGCGGCACCATCAGGATCAGGCTTTTATTTATATAGGCTACAACGAGTCGCTGGCCCATCTCATCGAGGCCGGGAGCGATTTTTTCTTGATGCCCAGCCGATTCGAACCCTGTGGGCTCAATCAGATGTACTCGATGCGCTACGGAACGCTGCCGATTGCACATGCCACGGGAGGTCTCGCCGATACAATTACCACTTACGGAAAACACCCCGGTACGGGTTTCCTTTTTGACGACCTCTCGGAATCCGCCCTCTTTCACGCCATTGGCAAAGCGAATGCGCTTTATTACGACCAACCGGAGGTCATTTTAGCGATGCGACAAAAGGCGATGGAACAGGATTTTTCATGGAAGACGTCTGCAGAACGTTACGTCGATGTCTATCGGTGGGCACAAAAACACTGATCTGCCTTGCGAATGTAGCCGGTCTTATTACAATCGAAGCGAAGTCGGTATGGATCTAAAGAACAAAAAATCGAGCGGATTAACACTCGTCGAACTCCTATTGGCAATTGCGATCGTCGCGATTTTAGCGGCAGTGACAACGGTGGGGAAATTTCCAAGCGCCGAGGAATTGAGGGTCAAAAAACCGGAGGATGCGATGCGCGAAATCCTTTACGAAGCCCGTAAACTCGCGGTTCATTACGGCCGACCGATGCGTATTCATGTTTACGATAATGCCGCTACGCTCAACATTTCGGAGCTTTTTTTAGGCACAAATTCTGGAAATAGCTTGGCCAATGCCTCGGATCCCGAGGAATGCAAAAACGTCGCCAAATTTATCAATGAAATCGCGTCACTTCGGCAACCCATTACCGAACAAACGTTATCGAGCATCACAACCAATGTTACAACACGCACCCCACTGGCACTCATCACAGATGAAACCGATCGGATCGTTTTAGATCACGGAGCTATCGTTTACTGCCGAATCCAAAATCCTCAGCAAAATAATCAGAACACCGAAGCGACTATTAGCAGCGATCATCAATTTTTTGCACCGGCGTTTACAACAATGACCTCGGAAGGCCAATCCTATTCGGCATCACACAGTCACGCGCGTCCTTATATGACGCTTTATCCCACCGGTATCGGAGAACACGTCGAATTCTTCGCGGACCGCTGGGGTCCTACCGGTAGCAAATTTGAGATCACCGCCTTAGGAGCGATTCAAAAGTAGTCGATCATTACTGCACGGGAACAACGTCGGGATCTGGTTTAGAGACCTTCAGCGCTTCCAATGAGTTATCCCAAACTTCTTTCACCGAAGGCAGTTTTTGCGCCGAATCAACGGCCTTTTTTGCTAAATTCTTACTGGTACGATGCACAGCCTTGAGCGAACGCTTAGCGGTTTTCAAAATCGGCAAATCGGAAACTAGGTCGAGAAGGCCACCGACAGCTACGGAAAGTCCCATCGCCTGGACATCGGCAACAATCGATCGCGCCACGTCACTCCACGAACGAATATTTTCAAAGTGCCAGGTACGGTCGACCGCAACAACTTTACTCGTACCATCGCGTTTATAGAGTTCGCATGAACCCAAGTGAAAGCGAACTTTCGCAATCACAAAACGCAGCTTAGATCCATTCTCGGATTTATGTGGTGCCGATTTATCTTTCGGCCGCAATTTTTTCGAATCGCCGTTCTGCGCTGCAAACTGATCGCCTAAAAGTTTAAAATTGTATTCTCCGTGCTTACCAGGCTCACAAATCAATTTTTCGACATCGATATCGACTTCCGGAATGACAATTTCCTCGGAATTTCCTCCAGGGAAATAAGAGCGATAGAGTGATATCCAATCAATACTCGCTCGCACTTGATGGAATCGCACAAGATCTTCTTGTTTAAAAGTATCATTCTCTGGATTTTTGATCGTAAGGTCACGAAAATCGAGTAACCCATGGTAAATCGAGCAATTGGAATCTTGGATTACGAGCCTGAAACCCGTCTTTCGCTTCATATAATGGCTGGAAACCCACGGGAGCCAAAAATTTAGTGAAGCCCAGGCGAGCAGGAAAAGTAGAAAAAGTACAAGGCTCACATAAAAACTCCACTGCCAAATGAGCACCAATCCGCGCCAAAGCATACGTAAAACAACAAACGGAAATAACAAAATTTTCTTGAGCGTATCCACGATGGCGACTGTAGATAAAAACCGGTACCGTACCAGCTTTTATTTTTAGAGACTCAATTGTTAAATAAAAGTAAATATTAGCTTCACTAATGGATTTTTTTTTATAGAATAAGCACCGACGACGCGATGAATATCGGCATGATGAAAGTTTTTTTAGACCTCGTCGATAGCGCGAGTTTTTCGGAAGCAGCACGCAAAAATCAGGTTTCGCAGTCCGCCATCAGTCAGCGCATCAGAGCTATTGAAAGCACATTAAAGGTCAATCTCATCGAAAAAACACAGAAATCACTTAAGCTGACACGTGAGGGGTTAATTTTTTACAAATACGCGCAACAGATTCTCTCTCACTATGCGACGATGCTTTCCGACATCGAAAATCCCTCAAAAAACGACCCCGACGAACTCATGATTGCCACGAGTGATTGGATCGGTGTCTATATCTTGCCGCAATTTATCCACGAATACTTTCAACGCTTTCAGAAATTTAATATCGATATTCACTACGCCGACAGCATGCAGGCGAGACAGGGGCTCCGCTCAGACCTCTTTCTCTTTGAAAAACCCCTATCGTCGCGCGATTTTACCTCAAGCCCATTTCTAAAGGAAGAGTTTATTCCTATTGGATCCCGAAAGACCTTCCCCCAACCGGAAACGCTAGCACTACAAAAAATCAAAACTTTTCCACTCGTCGGGTTTCATTCACAACATTCGCTCCGCAATGTTTTTGAAAAAGCACTGGAGAACTATGCTTTATCACCTCATTATACGGTTGAACTCGGGCAAATTGAACTCGTCAAACAGGCCGTTCTATCGCACAACGGCATTGCATTTTTACCGCGAAGTACGGTATTTCCCGATATCTCGTCTTCGGATGGATCTCGTTTTCAAAAAATCTCACTCACAGAGTGCACGTTACCCTTCTCGCTGTACGTTTCCTACCCTAAAGAGCGAACACCTTCTCAAAGTGCCCAACAATTCTTGAATATTTTGAACGAATATCGGTCCGAAAACGAACCCATTGCACTATTCACTCGAGGATAATTCCTCATTTGGGTCCATGGAAATTCGGATAGTTGTTTTGTCTTTAGAAGACTTACGTACAACGATCTCACCGGCGTTTTGAAACCAATGCGCAGGAAACTCCCGAACAAGCTGCAACCAGGTATGCTCCAGACCTCCCTCATATTTTTCCGCTTCATTGAGGTAGTCACCGAAATACAACTCGATTCGCCGACGCAATAACTGGTCATGATCCCGTTTTTGCGGCATCCCACTTGAAATTTCCCAGAAGGATGGGTCCACATCGCTTTCCGTTGCGGTTCCACCGTATAATAGGTATGCCGGAGTAACATGGAATAGCTGCGCGATACGCTCAATAACATCACGTGATGAAGGAATTCGACCATTGCGCCACGTACTAACCGTCGAAATCGCGGCACCTGTAACCTCGCTGACATCTTTCAACGTCAAATCGTGGTAACCGAGTAGCAGACGAAACCGCAACCCAAATCCACTATCCCCTCCTCTGTTCCGTTCAGAGCTCGACTGACGAAATTCTTCCATTTTAAGTAGAATTATTTTGACTTTAAAGACAAAAGTGTAAATTCTACGTTACGGGTTGAGAAACCCACCACTGCCTGGCGCGAGCGTTGCGCGGCTGTAAAATTTTGCAACAAAAAAGTGTTTTGAACGGGATCATCTATGGAAAATTCAGCGGAACAGCTCATTAAATATGTTCTCAAGAAATTAGAAACAGAGCCAGTTGAAAAACGTGTTGAGCTCTACGACGTCTTAGCAAGTTTCATGCCCGATGAGACGACGAGTGTACAATTACGGAAATGTTCCGAGGAACTCCGGCAAATTGATCTCAAACTTCAGAGCCTAAAATCGTTCTTTTTTATTAGGGATACACATGAGAACAGCGAACCAAGGGGCTGAATTTTTTGAATTCATGCTGCCGAATAAAACGTGGTTTTCGCCGAAGGAGATGGCGAGTATTGTTGGGAAAACAGATCAGTATATTCGAGATGCGTTCGATAATCAAAAAATTTTCGGACATGTCCTCAACGGCCGGGCTGCACGTGGTCATGAAAAACGCCGATCTTACCAAATCCATCGCGATGGTATTTTACTCTATCTTTTGGAAACGGCCAATTACTCACAAGAGGACTTCACCGCACGCATTACCGAGCTTCTCAGATCCAAACCTGCAGGAATGTTACGTCGCGTCAAATCGACCGTCGACAACCTCCTTATGAAACTGGAATAGGACTATCCTTTTATAATCAATCCCGATTTACGGAACGAATAGATCTCGTTTGCCGCAATAATGAGGTGATCAATAAATCGAATACCAAGGGTAGTCACGAGTTTTTCGACTTTCTGTGTCACTAAGCAATCGGCATCCGAGGGCAGTGCGCTTCCGGAGGGATGGTTATGGGCCATGACGATGGCATGAGCGTTATGTACAAGTGCGCCTTCGACGATCTTACGCAATGATACCGCGGTACGATCGACTACGCCCTCAGAAATTTGCATAACGCCTTCTTTTAAAAGTCGCAGATGCGTATCGAGAAATGCGACCTCCAGTATTTCACGTTTTTGCCCGCCAAGGCGTAAAGTCCAAAATTTTTCCAAAGCTTCATAATGATCTAAAATATTTTCAGTCCCAGTCGTCGATTTTTCCCAAAAGTAACGCTCAGCAAACTGTTTTATAAAGCGCATTGCGACTGGAGCCACTCGCCCCATTCCTGGTACTTTTTGAAGCGCCATCGTATCAGCATCGACCAGTGTGTGGATCGAACCGAATTGCTTTAAAAGTGCTTTTGCCAGAGGCTTAACATCCTTACGTGGGAGACAGAAGGTCAGTAGTAATTCTATGATTTCATGCTCGGCAAATCCTGCAAAGCCGGAGCGCAAAAATCGCTGTCGCAACCGCTCTCGATGCCCCGCGCACTCGCTCCGATCCCTCATACCCCAAGCTTCGCGCTATCTTAAAAATTTTGCAAGTCTTTTTACGATTTTTCCGAATAGCGCCAATCGACGAGCCGCATAAGGAGAAATTTTTCATTATTCCAAGTATCGTATGCGATTTTGACCAAGATATCGATATCACGATTTTTTTCTGGGAAGCGTGAAGCCATATCCCATGCGATCCCCGATAGCCAAACATGTGGTGAACTCTCGATCCAAAAACGGAAATGTTTTTTCTCCGCCCCAAAAAACTCGGTACAATTCAAAAAACGGACCCGCTCGACACAAAAAATCGGCTCCTCGTTTTGCTGACCATAGGGCTGTAAAAAGGTCTCTAATTCGTAAGCTAAGGCGTCATCGATCTCATTTTTCTGGAGCGTCCCGGCGACTTCAATTGTCTCACCGCGAGTTCCTTCGGTTTTTCGTTTTGCGATGGCTTCATTGAACTTTTGTCGGAAAATTTCAACCTGATCGGGTTCCAACGAAATTCCAACGGCCATCTTATGTCCGCCCCAAGCAGTAACATATTCGCGGCATTCACTGAGGATGTCAACGAGATCTGGTCCCGGGCTTCGTCCCGATCCCTTCGCCAAACCGCGTTCCAATGCCAAAACGATCACGGGGCGCTCGTACTCTCGCGATAACTTTCCTGCAACGATACCGACAACTCCTGAATGCCAATGGGGGCTATAAAGGACAATACCCGGATCTTCTCTGTAAGATTCGCTAACAACTTTTTCCGCCTCCAGTGTGATTTCGTGCTCGATTTTTTGGCGCTCTCGGTTGAGTTTGTCGACCTTTTTCGCGATCAGCATCGCATCTGAAATACGGCCCGATAGCAACAGTTCTACGGGCAATGCCGCATCCGAAAGCCGCCCACTAACATTGATTCGCGGTGCCAACTTAAACGAAACATCCTGCTGAGTAATCGACATCCCCGAGGGAATATTCGACACCGAACACAGCGCATCCAGTCCCGGGCGTCGTTCCTTGGCAAAAGACTGCAGACCGTACTTTACCAGCACGCGGTTCTCGCCACGGACCGGCATCATATCAGCAATTGTCCCAAGTGCAATGATATCGAAATAATTGCGCAAGCGGATCGAAAATGCGCGTTCATCGCCCTGAATACGTCGCTGTTTTAAGAACGCATGGACAAATTTAAATACGAGCCCCACAGTGCACATCGCTCGTAACGTCTCAGAACTTTCGACAGTGTGGGGATTCAGAATGGTCGCGTGCTCAGGGACATTTTCAGCCGTTAACATATGGTGATCGATCACCAAAACATCGATCCGGCGACGCTGTAAAAAATTAATTTCCTTAACCGAATTGGTCCCGCAATCGAGCGCGATTACGAGTTTAGGACAGCTTTTTTTGAGCATACGGTTGACAATTTCTTGCGACATTCCGTAGCCTTCGGAGAACCGCCGAGGAATAAAATACTGCGGATGGATACCGAAATGCGCCAATACACTCACCAGCAAAGCGGTACTAGTGATCCCATCGACGTCGTAATCGCCAATGATTGAAATCGGCGCTTTTTGGGCAACATAACGATCTAAAAGCGCAACTGCCTCGCGCATATTGGGCAATAGAAATGGATCGCCGAGATCGGAAATTTTCGGTGCGATAAAGCGTTCGGCCTCGGGAACCGTCGCTACCCCACGCTGGACGAGAATCGATGCCAAAGTCTTAGAAATACCAAGCTTTTGCGACAGACGCTCAACGACAACAGGATCTGCATCTAAAAATTTCCACTCAACTTCGCGACGCTCGCTCAACCGACCTCCACTCCGCAGTCTGGAGAAAACCACCTCAGTGCAAGTCCATTTCTACTTGATCTCGACTGTCCGGCGATCGCCCCTATGCCAGAGGTAGAAAATCGGCGACGCGATAAAGACTGATGAAAAGGTACCGACGACGATACCAATAATAAAGATCAACGCGAGGTCGTTAATGACACCGGCACCAAAACAGTAGAGCGACACTGCGGCCAGGAGCGTCGTCACACTCGTCAAAATCGTCCGAGAAAGTGTGCAATTAATCGCGTAGTTGACAATTTCAGCCAATGAAAGCGTTGGTTGGTAGTGCAATTCCTCTCGAATACGGTCAAAAACGACAATCGTATCGTTAATCGAATACCCAATGATCATCAAGATCGCGGCGACCATAGGTGCGGAAAACTGCCGTCCCAACAAAATATAGATACCAAGCGTAATGAAGACGTCATGGATCGTCGAGACGAGGGCCCCGATACCAAAGCCCAACTCGAAACGAAGGGCGATATACGCGAGAATCATCAGAAGCGAAATCGTCACAGCGCCCAACGCATTCCATTTAATTCTATTGCTCATTGAGGAGCCAATTTTAACTTCCTTAATGACTTTTAATTGTGCCTCGGGATGTGCTGTTTGCAATTGCCGTAAAAGTGGTTGAGCGGCATTTTCTTTAGTCTGTATTCTCAATACCTCACCCCCATCGGTTAGACTTTTTTGATAAATGGTACTGACTTCGCCCAGATGGTTTTCCTTAGCGATACGCTCGATTTCGTTCGTATTGAGGCGCTCGGCGTAATGGAGCGTCAATTCATCACCTCCCGTGAAGTCAATGCCATAGATCCCATTACCCCGAACGAAAAAGGCTACAAGACCGAGCAACAGCACACTCGCTGAAATCCCAAAGGCTACATTTCGAATTTTTAGGAAATCAAATGTACGTGTCTTACCCTCACGTTTCTGGAGGAGGTTTTCATAACCTAGGTTAATGAGGATTACCATCAGCGCGCGACTGAGAACAAGGGCACAAAACATCGTCGCAAAGATCCCAATTGCAAGAATGACTCCAAATCCCCGAACGGGACCTGTTCCCATCCAAATCAAAATCAACGCTGAGAGAAACGTCGTAATATTGGCGTCAAAGATCGTCGAAAACGCTTTATTATAGCCACCAATCAATGCAGCACCCATCTTTTTCCCCAGTGCGAGCTCTTCTCGCATGCGCTCAAAGATCAAAATATTGGAATCGACGCCCATTCCGACGGTAAGCACCAATGCCGCCACTCCAGGTAAGGTCATCGTCGCCCCAATGGTCGCCATCATTCCGAGAACGATGAGCACGTTAGACAACACGGAAAAGACCGCTACGACACCCGATGTCCGATAGTAAGCGACCATAAACAAAACGACGAGAGCGATCCCCAAAATCGTTGCATGAATAGAGCTCACCTTGGCGTCTTCGGCAAGTGATGGGCCAATTTCCTGGACCTCAGTTAGTTCGAGTTCGAACTCCAGCGGGTTATTGAGGACGTTCGCGAGCTCGATAGCATCACGCTGCGAGAAGTGACCGGAGATGCTGGCACGGCCCTCCCGAATGGCGCAATTAATCCGCGGTGCCGAGTAGAGTTTCCCGTCAAGGACGATGCCCAGCGATTTGCCCACGTTATTAGCCGTTACTTCACCAAAGCGTTTCGCTCCCTCGCCTTTCATTTCCAGGCTAATTTCAAACCCGCCGTACTGATTCATCGTCGCGAATGCCCGTTCGACTGATTTTCCGGTCATCTCCGGGATCTTTTTGACATACATTGGGATCTTTTCGACCGTACCGTCTTCGGACCTCTCCTCTTCCAAGAAGAGCAGCTCATACCCCAAGGGCACGGAACGTAAATCGAGGTTTTGTGGACGCTGGTCGGCAACGAGGCGGAACTCGAGCTTTGCAGGACGTTTGACGGCATCGATAATTTCCGGATTATCCTGTGCCGAAATCCCAGGCAATTGGATTTCGACTTCGTCTTCACCACGAGCACGGATCAGCGGCTCTACGACTCCCATGCCATCCAAGCGCTGACGCATAATTTGCATCGCCTGCTCTAGCCGCCCTTCCCGGTCATGAGCACTTAAATTTGGCACCGAAGCAACCTTTAATGTAAATGAAATACCACCTTTGAGGTCAAGTCCCTGACGTAATCGCCCCTTGGACTCACGTAGGAGCACATCCATCAGGATTTTATTTTTCTTACCAATGTTCTTAATATCTTGCAGGTGGATATCTGGAAAGAAAGCCTCTGAAAGGTCGAGTTCATCTTCCTTCGCAAGCTCCTTGATGGCGACAAAAAGAGACTTTGGGTGCTCTAAATCCTGGCTTTCAAGAATGCGAAGCCGGGCACGAGACAAGAGGCCCTGAAATTCATCGACGTTCGCCGTCGCACGATGTGCAATAAAGTCATCAAACGGCTGATCATTCCAAGGGATTAAACTTAAAATCGCCCACAGCAGCATCGCGATCGACAACAATGCCCGTCCGGAAATTTGACGCAATAAACGCATTCCAGCGACATAGCAATTTCGCGCCTATCGACAAGCGAAAACGGTCTTACTTGAGGCGAATTTTTGGATTAAGCCAGGCCTGCAGACAATCACTAACGGTATTGCACACAATAACCGCCAGTGCGCAAAAATTAACGATCCCCAGAATCAGCATCCCATCACGATTCGTGATCGCCTGAATAAAGAGACGGCCGAGACCCGGGATTTGGAAAACCGTTTCCGTAATGATGGCACCGCTAATAATTCCTGAAAATGCCGAACCGAGATAGGCTACAACAGGCAATAAGCCATTGCGCAACGCATGGACCCAAAGGATCCGTGATTCGGGAATTCCTCGCGCCCGGGCTGCTAAAATGTACGACTGATGCATTGCTTCACCAAGCCCATGGCGCGCTAATTGCGCGATATAAGCGGCGTAAGAGAGGCCAACGGTGATCATCGGGAGAATCTTTTGTGGCCATGTCTCCCAACCGGCAACATCAAACCACCGAAGTTTAATACCAAACAAATAAATCAGCAAAGGACCAATGATGAACGCCGGTAAACAGAGGCCAAACGTCGTCAAAAATCGGATCCATTGATCCGGCCAACGCCCTTCGAAATGTACCCCCAGGATTCCTCCTAAGATACCGAAAAACAACGCAAAGAGCATACCGTACGCTCCGAGCTCGAAGCTGACCTTAACCTTCGATTGCATGAGCTCCGCGACACTCCAATCGGTGTACTTGTACGAGGGCCCGAAATCACCGTGTGCCAGCTGCTGCATGTACTTCCCATACTGCTCCCAGAGTGGACGATCCAGGCCGTATTTTTCCTCGAGTCGCTGACGGATTACTGGTGCCATCTCGCGCTCACTATCGAAAGGTCCCCCGGGAATCGCGTGAATGAGCGAAAACGTCAGAAACGTAACCGCGATAAAAATAGGGATCGAAAATAGAACGCGCCTAAGAACAAAAGTCCACATTCTATCGCACGACGTGATAAGCCTTCGCCATTAAACCCTCGATCCAGTGCTTCTTAAGCTTCTCTGATTGTTGCCCGATTAAAATATTTTTAATGTCATCACTGACTTCATCAATTGGCAGTGACCGTGATGGTTCGCGTGACCGGAGGCCAATCCATAGAGCGTGCTCACCGACCTCGACGCGCTGAAAGGTATTGAGGTCCATCGACTTGACACACTCCGCGATTTCAGGCTGAATATCGGATAGCGACACTGATTCCATCGTATTGAGCACCACCTCCGGAGTTTCGCGTAACTTCGCACATGTCTCTTCGTAGAGAGCTTTCGGATCTGATGCCTTCCCTTGAGCGACATTAGCAACGACGGCTTCTAATGAAAGACGGTTCTCATCGGTAACGACGACTTGATCAAAGGTTGCGCGCTCCCCGTCGACCATTTCGCTAACATGGGCATCATAGTAATCCTGAATCTCGCGGGGGCTTACCATACTTGGAAGCATAACATTATGGCTAAACATATATCCCTCGATCGCATCTTTACGGATCTCCTCTTCATAATCGCGCTTTGTCATTCCCCGAGCATACAGTGCGGAAGCTAGTCTCGTACGGTCATCACCAAACTTCGTCTTTAAAATTTCGTCGTACTTTTTTTGGACGTAATTATCCGGGAGCCGCCCCTTGTTGCGCTCGAATTCTCGGACGATAACTTCGCGTTCCATATGTGAATTCAAAGCCTTCTTACGTGCTTCATCGCCTCGGAACTGCGGCTCAAGCATCGCCGCTTCCATTTCCACTTCTTGGAAAGTAACTACCGTTCCCTCGACCTCCGCCTCGATATTATTGAAATAAACAACATCGCTCTCCTCAGCGGATACCCAGGCGCCCACCATAAAACCCGCAAAACACAATACCGCTTGCCCAAAAGCCTTCATTACTTCGAGGACACTAGCACTCTCGCGAAAAAGAAAAGCAAAAAACTTCTTCCGCGTCGTCATGATAAAAAGAGTTGCTCTGTACCTCATTTCCAGTACGTCCCTAGCGATGGTTTCAAAGACGATTTTTCAGAAAATCATCGATCGCGAGCTCCCAGCGGAGATTCTCTTTGAAGATGAACAATGTATTATCATTAAAGATATTCACCCGGTCGCTCCCGTTCACGTATTGGTTATTCCTAAAAAATTGATTCCACGCGTTGAAGAAGCATCTACGGAAGACGCTACGATTTTAGGACATTTGTTATTATGTGCGAAAAACTTTGCAAAGCGCGAGGGCATTAAAAATGGCTTCCGAATTGTGATCAACAATGGCAAAGATGCGCTTGAATCGGTACCCCACCTCCATATTCACCTTATTGCCGGGAAGCCGATGCAATGGCCGCCATGCTGAGCATGAAAACTCCAAACAATACGCCTTTTGCTTACCACACGGAACTCGAAATTACGATCGACAATATCACGAATCTCGGGCTCGGTGTTGGGCGCCACGAAGGTTGGGTTATTATGGTCCCGAATGTCGCAATTGGAGAACGTGTGCGTTGTCGTATTTTTCGCAACCACTGTAACTACTCTGAGGCGGATCTTTTAGAGGTACTCGAGCCATCACCTGACCGAGTCGAACCACGATGTCCGCTTTTTGGTCTTTGTGGCGGTTGCCAGTATCAGCATCTCAAGGATGAAACACAGCGCCAACTCAAGCGTCAGCATATTACGGAGCTCCTCCAACGACTGGCAGGCATCGAATGCCCGGTAGAACCTATCTGCTGTACACCGCACACTTATCATTATCGCTCAAAGCTAACGCCGCATTACGACAAATCGGTATCGAAAATTGGTTTTTTAAAAGTTGGCAGCCGGTTGGCATTAGTTGATGTACCTCAATGCCCAATTGCGACAGAACACATTAATCAACGGCTCTTAACGCTCCGTTCCGAAATACGGGCTCGGACTCATAAACGCGGTGGCACCCTTTTATTACGGGATACGCCCGAGGGTGTTATGATAGATCCGCAAACCGTTGTCACCCAAATGATCGGCGATAAATCATTTCGCGTCTATGCTGGCGAATTTTTCCAAAACAACCCTTATATTTTGCCGCAATTCGTAAACTACATCACGCATGAGGCGGCTGGGAAGGGAATTGATTCGCTGATCGATGCTTATTGCGGGGTCGGTGTTTTTGGAATTTGTGGCCATGTGCTTTTTCAAAATGTACTTGGGGTCGAAATTAACGCTCGTGCCATCGCACTTGCCGAAGAAAATGCCGCACTCAACCACGCCGATAATGTCCACTTTATCGCAAACTCCGCAGAACAAATTTTTCATAACACACCCTTTACTTCTCAAACGACCGCTGTCATTATTGATCCGCCCCGAAAGGGTTGTGATACGATTTTTCTCGAGCAGCTTCTCGAATATGCTCCCCAACGAATTGTCTACGTTTCCTGCGCACCGGACACCCAGGCACGTGATCTCAAAATACTCCTTGCGCATCACTATCAGGTCCAGCGCGTACAGCCATTTGATCTCTTTCCTCAGACACGTCACATCGAAAACGTCATCACGCTTGACCGAGTCGCTGACGGATTCTTTGAGTAACGTTTTCTCTGGAAAACCCAAAGGCCTCGAGTACTTCTTTCCCGGGAGCGCTAAAACCAAACGATTCAACCGATAGGATTGTGCCATCCCTGACATATCGGTACCACGGCATGGTAACGCCCGCTTCAACAATGAGGCGGTTACGACAAGAATTAGGAAGAACTTGCTCTTTATAAGACGATGGCTGTCGTTCGAAAATTTCCATACTCGGCATCGAAACAACGCGAACTGAGGGAAAACTTTCCGCCGCCTCTAACGCCAATGACAATTCACTACCTGTTGCAATAATGATGAGTTGTAATGCTTCCGTTTCCGGCTTGATAATGTAGGCTCCGCGGACGACGCTTCGCGCACGTGCCTCAATGTCTGGTAAAATCGGCAGCTCCTGACGCGACAAAATCAGCGCTACGGGACCGTCCATCCTGTTCAATGCATACTCATAGGCACCGATGCACTCGCCGGCATCACCGGGACGAACAACATCGAGATTCGGGATTGCTCGCAAGGACGATAAAATTTCTACGGGTTGGTGTGTCGGACCATCTTGACCGACCGCCACGGAATCGTGCGTAAAAATATAAGTCACTGGAAGCTTGGCCATCGCCGCGACACGGATCGCCGGCCGCAGATAATCCGCAAAGGCCAAAAAACTCGAACCGTTCACACGAAAAACACCGTCATACGCAATCCCATTCATAATGGCACCCATGGCATGCTCGCGGACACCAAAAGCGATATTGCGGCCAGCATAATTTTCTTTCGAAAAAACTCCTCCTTTCGTGATCTGATTTTTGGCCGAACTCACAACATCGGCACTTCCCGTAATGAGACATTTCTCTTGTTGCGCACATTGATTTAAAATAACACCACCCGCTGTGCGCGTCGCCATCGAGTGCTGCGAATCGAATTCCGTCGCATCGATCGAATACTGGACTTTTTCCTTTTTTTGAAAAATCGCTTCTGTTAGGCGCGTTTGAGGATGACTTTGGACCCTCTTCTGGTAATTTTCCTGCCATTGTTGCGCTTGTTTTTGTAACTGCTGTTGCCGCCGTGCAAAAAACAATCGCGTCCGTTCATCCACACAAAATTCCTGTGGCGGCAACCCCAAAGCTTTCTTGAATTCATCGCGGTACTTTACCCCTGCTTCGCCATGGGCCTTAGATGTCCCCTCGATCTCGGGAAGGCCTTTTCCGATAACTGTTTTCGCAATAATAAGGCTGGGCTTTGTTGCGGCTTTAGCGCATTCATACGCCTGAATGAACTGGTTTAGATCATGACCATCGACTGTTTGGACGAAAAATCCGTACGCTTCGAAGCGCCTTGCGGTGTCTTCGGATTGGGAACGACCGAGCGATCCGTCGAGGGTTACCGCATTGGCATCATAGATCAAAATAAAGTTATCGAGCTGCGTATGGCCAGCAAACGCACAGGCCTCATGGGAAACTCCTTCCTGCAGACAACCATCACCACACAGACATACAACGTGATAATCCAATATTCTCTCGATCCCAGGGACCCTCGCCTGTTGCATTTTTTCCGCAACTGCTAGACCAACAGCGTTACCAACTCCTTGTCCAAGCGGTCCCGTAGTGCACTCCACGCCTGGTATGACCCCGAATTCTGGATGCCCCGGTAGACCACCTTCCTGTCGGAAGGTTTCCAGCGAGGGAATCTTAAAACCCAACAAATAGAGCCAGCTGTAAAGCCAAGCACTCCCGTGGCCTGCCGATAATACAAAGCGATCGCGGTTAACCCAACGTGGCTGCGAGGGATCCAGCTGCAACAAGTAACCAAACAGCGCGGCCCCAATTTCCGCACATCCGAGAGCCAGGCCAAGATGGCCAGAACCCGCCCGGGCCACCATATCCATCGCCAATCCACGTTCGCTATCGGCTACATACTGGAGAGATTCGAGCAACGTAGGTGTTTCATCGGCATCCGATAACAACTTTCTTAAGTTCATCGAGCGCATTTGCAATCCCGCCAACGAGCTTTTTCTGGAAAGCCTGATCGGCAAGTTTTTTCGCCTCTATATCGTGATTAATGAAGCCGAGTTCGATTAAGATCGCTGGGCTCGTTGAATTTCGCAAAACCGCTAAATTGCTCATTTTGAGCCCACGGTTACGGAACTGCGCAACACCGACTAACCGAGAAACAACAAGATACCCTAAAATCGTATTCCAACGGTTAAATGTATTTCCAGGGCTCCCTTGATTCCGTGTTAAAACATGGACCTCAGTTCCAAGCGATTGGTTCGGAGTCCCCGAAGAATTCAGATGCAAGCTAATAAACACATCACCCGTTACTCGCGGCCGATCTTCGAGTTCCTTGAATTCATCCTTCTCGCGAGTCATTTTCACGATGTACTGTCGCCGAATAAGCTCTGTTTTCAGTTGCAGAGCAATCGCCAGCACTAAATTTTTCTCTTGGAGTTGCAAACGGTTATTGGTCGCACCGGGATCTTTACCGCCGTGTCCGGGATCGATAACAATCGTTTGAGGAATCGCAATTTTTTTAGGAATAAGGCTTGGCGCCAGCAGTGGCGTGAGGACATTTTGTACATCGTCTTCACTGACTAAGACCTCCGATCCTTGATATTTGAGCGGATATTGTAGGAAAATATGCGTCGATTGATACGTAAGGTGATCCTTCTCCGCCGTCATTTGGACCGTAGCACCCCCCTTCGTTACCGTAACACTTTTGGCCTGGCCCTTCG
Source organism: Verrucomicrobiota bacterium (assembly GCA_021294815.2). Classification (NCBI taxonomy): domain Bacteria; kingdom Pseudomonadati; phylum Verrucomicrobiota; species Verrucomicrobiota bacterium. The sequence continues at coordinate 647,986 of CP095464.1, read as the reverse complement.
ACGCTGCCACTTTGGCACCGAGACGCTTTGTCAGCTGTGTCGCCGATATGTAGTCGATACCGCCAACTTTCCACACCACTTCCTTCGGCGCAATCATCGGCTTAACGACCTTGACCACCTGATATGTACACGCAACCCCACCCAGTAGCAACACAAGCAGAAAAACTCCGAAAAAATTAACAAAAGGAAGCTTCATCGTCTGGCTATTCCGCAGGTGGAGGACTTTTCGCCTGTTGCTTTTGCTTTAAATTTTTCAATGGAGAGTAAGTCGCTGTAATATTACGTCCAACAAGTTTCGCCTCAGCATCGAGCGTCGCGTATGGCGCCAAATCGGCCGTCAATTTACTAACAAGCTCAAACCCGAGTTGCGTCTGGTTCATCTCTCGTCCTCGGAAAAATACCGATATCTTTACCTTATTGCCTTCGCCCAAAAATACAATGATATGGCGGACTTTGGTTTCATAATCGTGCGTCTCCGTACAGAAGCGAAACTTAACTTCCTTTACCTTATTGGTCGACGGCTTTGTGACTTTTTTCTTTTTTGTGATCTCGTACTGGAACTTTCCAAAGTCAGCAATACGGCATACTGGCGGCGTCGCGTTAGCGCTAATCTCGATAAGGTCAAGTCCGGCTTGGCGGGCTTGCATCCGCGCACCTTCGACGGGAAAGATCCCAAGCATTGTCCCATCGGCGTCGATAAGGCGGACCTCGGGCGCACGAATCGCCTCGTTGCATCGGACCGAAATTTTGGGCCCTCGGGGTGTACGCGAGCGGTTACTTTTAGAGCGGATATTGACCATTCGTAGACTAGAAGGCCTTGAGGATGAGGAAAGATTCATTGGGGGCAACCTTTTTTGACAACACCCCTTCTCGATTCACGTCTTGACAAAAGTACGCGGTTTGCGATGTTCGCGCTACTTCGGGGTTGTAGCTTAGCTGGTAGAGCGCGTCGTTCGCAACGACGAGGTCGTCGGTTCGAATCCGATCAACTCCACCAATCATTCCAAGGCCTTTTTGGAGTGCGTTTCCGGAGACTGCTGTCCCTTTATTCAATATTCTAGCAATCTGCCGCGGTCGTTCCATTCGCCATAGAGAATATTTTGGCGTGTTTTTTCTAAAAAACGAGCAAGGCGGGCTTCAAAGAGTGGTTTTTGCTTTTTGACACGCTGAATGACATCGATGCGAACACGCTGATACAGCGGCGGAAAGTTTTGAAAATTGCGCCAAATTATCGGGTCTTGTTTTAAGGCATCCAACACATCCTCGTCGATCACGAAGCAGTTGGACAGATCCGGTAAAGCAGCACGTCCCGCAGGCCTCATCCTGCCGAGCTTTTCAAGCCGGCGACAACGTTCCTTATTGAGCTCGGACCATTGGCTACGGGGTCTCCGTGGCAACATCCGCTGCAACACTCCAAACTCGGAAAATTTTTTAACCACACTATCGATCCAGCCAAAACAAAGCGCCTCTTCGAGTGCATCTAGGTACCCAAGATTTGCTTCATCCTTAGGGAAACCCCGCTTGACGGAAACCCAACACTCCAAAGCGCTGTTATGATGCTCCGTCAACCAACGCCGAAATTCCTGTCGATCACGAAGAAAGAGTACATTTTGTGGCATTTGGTTACGATCATTTGGCATATCTTACTTATAAAACACCCACGTAATAATGCTATGTTAATTTGACATGATTGACGTCCGCTTCATCAACCACACAGTGAGGCGCATGTGGAATCCATGTTACCTAACGACGATTTTGTCCAGCCGGTTTGTCTTTAAAAATCTGCTACGCGGGAAACTCTACGGCGAGGAAAACATTCCGAAAACAGGCCCTTTCATTGTTGCACCAAACCACCTTAGCCATTTCGATCCACCGTTGATTGGGGGCGCTTTCCGTTCGCGCGAGTTGATGTTTATGGCTCGAAAAAGCCTCTTTAAGGCTGGATTCTTAAATTTTCTTCTCTCGCGCCTCAATGTAATCCCCGTCGATAAGGAGCATCAGGGCGATATTCGTGCTATTCGCCAAGCGCTCGCTGCTCTCAAACGAGGGCTCGGACTCGTGATTTTTCCAGAAGGTACACGATCGCTTGATGGTCAATTGGGCAAAGCTCAGGCGGGGTTGGGATTTTTAGCCTGCCAATCACGGGCACCGGTTATCCCTGTCCGCATTACAGGAACCTTTGAGATTTTGAAGAAAAATACCGTTTGGCCCGACATTTGCCATACGCCCAGCATTACTATAGGTCCACCCATGCCCTACGAAACATACCACCTATTTGAAAAAGATTACCAGCGCACTGCCGACTATCTCTTTGAACACGTTCGGCAGATCTGATTATGGGCTTGCGTTTCCGTAAAAATCGCGAGACTAGAGGGCGTGGGGGACTGTGAAGACAGTTATGTGCGTTTTTGTACCCAATTTTTCGAAAAACTCTACCGGCGTCGTAAAAATGATCTCGCCATCGTGCGGATGCTCAGCCACCTTTACGCCATTCAAGGAAATCGTCAAAAGAGTTTTCGTATGGATCGGCGACACGCTCAACTCGATACGCTTGATCCGGTCGCGCACTACAATCTCGCGTGTGATTATGCCCTAGACAAAAAGGTCCCCGAGGCGATGCATGCACTTAAGACGGCGATTGCATTAGGTTACAACGACGTTCAGTGGATGCGCGACGATACGGATCTCGATCCCATTCGCCAGGAACCGACGTTTCGGGCATTGATGAAGCATTCATTTTCGGATGCTGCTCAAAAACAATAAGCCATTGGGATTTTTAAATAATTTCCTTAAAAAAACATCACCGGTTGAGCGGCGAACGCTGTTACTTGACCATCCACGGTTTGTACTTCAGGGCATTCTAGACATCGAATTTAAAAATTACGCTGCCGTTGTTGCGATCAGTGTCTTTTCGATGAGCAACCATGCGAAGGGGTTAATTGCGTCGGCATCTTACATTGGTATGGCTTTATCGCCACTCATCCTGGCGCTATTTACCACAAAAACAATCGCCCTTGTAACAAACCGCGTCATTGCACTCCTATTATCACTAGTCGGCATGGCCTTGGTCGTTTCAGCAGTTGCTAATTGCGGACTCGTTTTCTTAATTGCGATCGTTTGCGCGAAAATTCTCTACAAACAGACGCTGCCTTTTGTGACAGACATTTACAATCGCAACTATCCGAAAAAACGCCGAGGACGAATTATTGGCTATCTGTTCACCATTCTTGCGCTTTCAAGTGTTATTTCAGGCATTGTTTTTGGTCGCATTTTGGACCGCGATCTCAACAACTACCGGTGGATTTTTGTACTAGGAGCGTTTGCGGCTTTTTTCTGTAGTGCGATTTTCCGACACATTCCCAATGGGCATGTTTTACCGGCCAATTCCCAATCGCTTCTACGATCCAATCTCTCGATTCTCTTTCACGATCGGCTATTCACAGCTGTTTTACTACTCTGGTCGCTGATGAGCATTGCCTTCCAGATGACCTACCCGCTCCGCATCGAATATCTCACCAATCCGCAATACGGGCTCTGTGTACTTCACAGCGACTATGCGTTGCTCATGATTACGATTCCGACGACGGTACGCATCTTGAGTGCTTTTTTTTGGGGACGTATTTTTGATACACAAAATTTTGCGGTAATGAAAATCCTCATCAATGCTGCGTTTCTACTGGGAATTCCTCTATTCTTTTTCTCGACGAACTTTTGGGTCCTGGCGCTTTCTTCGGTATTTTTAGGGCTTGGTTATGGAGGCAATCTCACGGCCTGGCAGCTTTGGGTTACGAAAATTGTTCCTTCACCGGAAAAGCTTGGTGCTTACGTCAGTCTTGATATGGCAATTATGGGTCTTCGCGATGCAATTGCAGCTTCTCTTGGCTACTTTTTACTCGCTCACTCCTTTTCGCTGCACGGGATTTGCATTTTGTCGATCGTCCTTGTGGCAATTTCGATTTTAGGCTTTTACTTTCTCATTCCCCAACGACGGATGCAGTAGTTCTAAAATTTGGTTTTGGACCTCCTCGAGCATCTTATGGGAAGTATCAATGACAATCGCATCGGGAGCCGCTGTAAATTGATCTGCCTCATCGCGTTTTTGAACAGAATCCCCTTCAGCCTCTTGATTCCTTCGTTGTGCTCGGATTGCAGGATCTGCTGTTAGAAATATTTTTATACTTGCATCTGGCATAATCACAGAACCGATATCGCGCCCTTCCATCACGATCCCCGCAAAACAACGCGCTCGAGCCTCCTGAATTAAACTTTGTTGATATGCTTTAAGCTTTTCTCTTAAAAGTGGCTGTTTAGCAAAACGTGAAATGTGTTCATTCACCCAAGCCGATCTGAGTACTGCTTCAGGGAAAATTTTTTTGTTAATCGTTATATGTGCAGAAATTAAATCACACTGAACCCCAAAATGCAGGCAGTTGATTATTTCGGCAATCCGTGGATCATCAGGATCTTCAATACCCTGCGTTTTTAGATAACACACTACGGATCGGTACTGCTCCCCCGTATTGACATTCATCAAACGCAGACGTTTGGCTAAGGAGCAGGCAACAGTTGATTTTCCAGAAGCCGCTGCTCCATCAATCGCAATGGTTAAAAAATGATGCGAGGCACATAGTGTTAAAAATTGACGCTGTAGTTTTTCATAACTTACATGGATTCCCCTACGCACAATCACCAAATAGTCGCTGTGCGGATCTAACCGCGACTGCTCCAAGCGAAAAATCGCTCGAAATAGACGCTTGATTCGATTGCGCCCGTGTGCCGCTCCTACCTTTTTGCCAACAATAACCGCAAATCGAGGAAACTTCTGCTCTAGATTTCTTTTGGTTTTTACAAAAAAACCGGGGGCGTTTTTTAAAACACCCTCCGAACGTAGCCGCTCAAAATCAGCTTGGCGCCGGATATGTTGGCACGCCCGAAAGCGCATTGCTAGAATCGAGGAACACTTGCGGATAATTTTGCGCGCCCCTTACGTCGACGGCTCGCCAGGACCTTCCGCCCTCCAGAGGTCTTCATCCGCGCGCGGAACCCGAACTTCCGCGCCCGCTTCAACTTTGACGGATTGTACGTGGGCTTCATAGGGCCCAAAGCCAATTCGAATCGCCCTTATTGTCAAGCGCGGAGCACGATAAAATTACGACTTTTTCGGCGTTTTTTGCAATTTTCTACGGGATGCAATCGCCACCTGGTCTCCCTCGCCGAGATCGAGCTTAAAGTGATAGCCTTCTTTCAATCCTCCTTTTAGAAACTCTTCTGCTAGAAAATCTTCAACGTACTTTTCAATCGCCCGGCGAAGCGGTCGTGCGCCGTACTTTTGATCGTAACCCTTTTTAATCAAAAACTCCCGGACGTCCTCGCCAATATCGAGCGATATTTTCTTCTTTCGCATACGGCCATCGATCTTTTGGAACTCGAGATCAACGATCTTGACGAGCTCATCATGTTCCAATGGCTTAAAGATTACGACATCGGTTAAACGATTCAAAAATTCCGGCTTAAAAGCCCGCTTTGCCTCCTCCTGGATCTTCTCTTTGAGCTGCTCAAAATCAACAGCACTATGTTGTGTAAACCCAAGCGAAGTCCCCTTCTGGAGCAGTTCTGCCCCAACATTGGATGTCATAACGAGAATTGTGTTTTTGAAATCAACACGCCGTCCTACGCTATCCGTAAGCCGCCCATCCTCCATCACCTGAAGTAGGATCTGCAAAACGTCGGGGTGTGCCTTTTCAACCTCATCAAAAAGGATCACCGAGTACGGCTTCCGGCGCACCTGCTCAGTGAGTTGCCCTCCATCTTCGTGCCCTACATACCCAGGAGGTGAACCAATCATACGCGAGACCGCGAACTTTTCCATGTATTCGGACATATCGACTTGGATCAATGCGTCGCTGTTACCAAACATCGTCACAGCCAACACCTTTGCGAGATGCGTTTTACCGACACCGGTGGGACCTAGAAATAGAAATGCACCAATCGGCCGTTGTGGATCCTTCAGGTCGGCCCGAGAACGACGAAGCGCCCGCGCAATGACCTCCGTCGCATCGTCTTGTCCAATAACGGAACACCGTAATGTTTCACCGATCTTTAATAACCGCTCGCGCTCTGTTTGTTCAACACGGGTCAGCGGGATTTTTGTCCACTCCGAGACGATTTTGCAGACATCCTCCTTGGTAATATTTACACAAGCCGCCTTACGGTCACTGCGCCACTTTTCGAGTGCCTTTTCCCGCGCTTCCCGAATCCGTTTCTCCTCATCACGGAGCTTCGCCGCATCTTCAAATTTTTGTTCAGCAATTGCCGACTCCTTTTCGCGACAGACCGCATCGATACGTTTCGACAACTTTTCAATCTGTGGCGGTAGACTCATTGCGCCGATATGTGCCCGCGCACCCGCTTCATCGATAACATCGATCGCCTTATCCGGTAAAAATCGCCCACTGATATAACGGTCGGAAAGCTGAACTGCGAGATCGATCACCTCTTTCCCGTATTTGACGTTGTGAAATTCCTCGTACTTTCCCTTAATCCCCGTGAGAATCTTGATCGCATCTTCAAGTGAGGGCGGGTCGACCTGGATTGCTTGAAAGCGTCGCTCTAATGCCGCATCTTTCTCGATGTTTTTCCGATACTCTGTTAGCGTTGTCGCACCAATACACTGGATCTCCCCCCGTGATAGTGCAGGTTTTAAAATATTGGAGGCATCCATTGCCCCTTCCGAAGATCCGGCACCCACAATCGTATGCAGTTCATCCAAAAATAGGATCACATTTTGGGCACGTTTCACCTCATCCATGACCGCTTTAAGCCGTTCTTCAAATTGCCCGCGGTACTTCGTTCCCGCCACCATGAGCGCCAAATCCAATGAAATTACCTTTTTATTGAGTAACACATCTGGGACATTTTCGCTCGCGATCGCCTGCGCTAATCCCTCAACAATTGCGGTCTTTCCAACACCTGCCTCACCAATGAGCGCGGGATTATTTTTCGTCCGACGGCAAAGCACCTGGATTGTCCGCTCAATCTCCTTTGCGCGCCCAATCACGGGGTCTAATTCCCCATCCCGTGCTAATGCGGTTAAATCTCGCCCAAATGCCCGTAATGCTGTCATTTTTACTCCCGGACGATCACGCACTTTAAACTCTTCCGACAATAATCCTTCACTTGATTCCGGCTCTTCTGACGTTGATTCTTCGGGAGCACTGGAACTCGCAAAATTGGGATCTAATTCCTCTAGTACTTCTTGTCGACAACGTTCGATATCGACACCGAGATCATGGAGCACTTCGGCGGCAACACCACCACCCTCCCTCAAAATCCCCAATAAGAGGTGCTCGGTACCGATATAGGGATGCTGTAACGACCGTGCCTCATTGGCCGCAAAAATAAGCACCTTTTTCACTCGCGGTGTAAACGGTACGTGATCCGATAGAACCATCGCCGAACGCCGCCGCTCTCCGACCTCCTCCGTAATGCGCTTTTGGACACGCTCGCGGATCACACCAAGGGCCACTCCAAGGCGCTTAAGGACATTCACAGCGATCCCTTGCCCTAACTCGACAATACCGATCAAAATGTGCTCCGTACCCACATAGCTATTGTGCATCTTGTCTGCGGCTTGGCGGGCAAAAACAAGGATCTGTTGCGATCGCGGTGTAAAATTCAGCGACTCCATTGCGGATAAGGGTAAAAAACACGCCCCCTAAAGCAAGTTAAATGTCCATGACACGTAAAACGGCCAAAGCGCTATGTAAAAATAAAAAAGCGGGCTACGACCCGCTTCACATGATTAAATCACTACAAACTCCCTAGAACGAAAACTCCATCGCCGAAGAAAACCAAACGTTGTGCTTCGAACGATTCATACTATTCTTGTAATCGTCCTTCTTGGCATTGTTAAACGTAAACGCAACACCCGCACGCGCCTTGGCATTTTCGTTCAACGAGTACACCAAATCCGCATTCGCTCCAGCATAGAACCAGTTCTTTTTGCAGTCAAGCCACTCTACCTTTTTCCCTTTCTCCTTCTCAATCGCCTGTCCCTTAATCAAAGAATCCCACATTCCTCGCTTAATTCCGTCAACATCTTTCGCATGACTGAACCCGACCTTCGCGCCCAGGTCAATCCCCAGACCACCAGCACCGAAGTTAACGAGATCCAAAGTATAACCAACTGCACCCTCGATATTCGCCTTCTTCTGCGTTGTATCATACTCGAAGTAAACTGAAGGCCGCATCAAAACATCCGCCATCACGCCGACGTAGATCTTGTGAAAATTCGCCTTCGGCAGCTCGCCGTCAAGTTTCTTCCTCATCTGATCCGTTATGACAACACCATCCTTCTTGGCATCTGCTTCGAACTTCTCTTTCTCACCGCGATTATCGTCCTTTACCGAGGTTTTCCGGGAGAACTGATAGCCGAGATCCAAAGTAAACATGTCGGTGATGTCATAAGAGAAACCGATATAAGGGGATACTTCATTACTCTGTCCTTTTTTGCGATTTGTCGCTAAGGTTGAATCAACGCCAACATACAGATCACTCTTCCCAAAGAGCGGAAGCCCAACCTCCACGCTTGGCTTGAAGTTTTGATCCATCGAACGCGTACCTTCGCTGACATCCGCGGTTTCGAATTTGATGCTCGAGTTAATGCTAAGCGCCGGCATCTCAAACTCCGCATACGCGCCGCTTCCGATCAACAAACCGCCTGCAATTGCTAATAATTTTTTCATCTTGTATTCCTTTTTCTTATCAGGCCGCCACCTCGAAAGCTCTGGGCAACGGTCCCGAAGTTACTGCAAAGGCTACCGAATTACCCGTTTTTTGTCAAGTTGAATTTAGAATTTCGCAAAATTTTAATTCCCGACCACAGCACAAAATTTCGTTTTGCACTTTATGCTATACAAACTCTTGCAAAACGTATACTCGGGCGTACCGATATGAGCGGAGCGACGACTTATTTCTATGTCACTGAGGCATCCCGTCTAACGGCCCCTGGACGTTGCCTTCCGCTTCGATACCCAATTGCGGCCCTTTTCTTGCTCAACACTACCACCGCTGCAGGGGTAGAAGTTCAACAGCAGTTCCCTGATGTAAAAATCGTACCTCTTGAGGCGCCCTCAATAAAAACCGTTTCCCAAGCAATTTTAAAAGAAGGCGAATCGTACGATGCCGATATTTCGGTCTTTCTCGATCAAGCGATTTATTCTATCGATGTCCAAGCGCTCTTCAAGCGACTCTGTGGGGCATCAATAAGAACCTATTTTGTCGCATCACACCTGCAATCACTTTCGGAGTTCACCAACTTTACGAAGCTCGACCCCGAAGAGCATGAAATCAACCTTTTTGACGAGATCAAAGAATTCGACGGATCCCGCTAACAATTCTCGGGCACTACGTGACACGCTTGCCAGATGGGATGTTCGGTATTCAATATCCGTGTTTCTTTTAGCAAGAGTGCCTCAATGAGGTTATAAATATTCGATGCCAAAAGCTCTGAGGCTGTAGTCGCAACGTAGCTCTCAGGATACGCCATACCCCAAAGGGTAACGCCATTAGGAAGCGTCTGCAGTTGATTTTTCAAGGAGCCGTCGACATTTCCTCCATGGGAGGCTGCGCCATCGATAACTAAACTTCCGGGGCACATTTTTTCTAACATTGCCGCGGTAATGATTTTCGGCGCCGCACGGCCAAAGAGTTTTGCGGTGGTAATTACGACATCGGCACGTTGGCAGGCATCGGCCAGACCCTCGCGCTGTTTCCGGAGTTGTTCTTCGGTCAGTGCCTTTGCATATCCCTGTGCCGTCGCACCAGTTTCACCGAGATCAATCTTCAAAAATTTCGCCCCGAGCGACTTAATCTGCTCCTCGACCTCGGCACGCATATCAAATGCTTCGACATTAGCGCCTAACCGTCGTGCTGTCGCGATCGCCTGTAAGCCAGCGACACCGGCACCGATAATTAAAAAACGTCGCGGCATCACCGTTCCTGCGGGAGTGGTCATCATCGGTACTGCTCGCGATAACTTAGCAACGACCTGTGTCACCATCGCATAACCGGCAATGCTAGCCTGCGAACTCTGAACATCCATCTTTTGCGCCAACGTCGACCGTGGAATACGCTCCAGACTGAGCAGCTGCCGTGATGCTGCGTATTTTTGAATCAATACTTCATGATGATAACGATCTAATAGGCTGACATGGGGTGTATTTTCAGGAAGTCGTTGTAGGATTTCTTCTTGTGGATGAATCGCGATCACAACGTCGGGAGCAATGAACGTTCCCTCATCAGTCCAGTGAACATCGGAATAGGCCGTATCTAAAAAACCTGCTTTAGCGCCCAGACCACGCTCTGCCCACAACTCAATACCAAGTGCTCGCCATTTTGAACACAACGACGGCGTTAACGCGGCACGTGCTTCGAAAGGATCCCGTTCTTTCAGGAAAAACAGCTTCACACCACCAGCATCACCGCTTAGGGAACTCTGTCAAAGACTTTCAATGCCTTCTTTAACCAATCATGCACCTGTGGCGACGCGAGGATTTCTTTTTGATTCATCCACGTATACGATGTCACCTCTTTGCCATCAACGACGAGTTCGGGCCGCTCACGCAATTGCGTATAAAAAACAACGTCAATAACAGATTCTTCCTGTCCCCCCTCTGGCTTTACATAGAAACTGCTACTAAAGTAATCGATTTCGCGCGGCAGATTGAGCTTTAATTCCTCGTAAAGCTCACGCCGCAAGGTGTTGAGCAAAACGTCATTATCATTGTACTCGTGATGCTCTTTATTGAGTTCACGGACGATTTCGCTCTCATTTTCGTCAAAACGCTCGACTTTTCCTCCCGGAAGCACAAACATCGGTCCATTACTCAATTGGCGCTCAAGAAGGAGAAATTTTCCCAAATACTCCACAAGTATCCGTGACTTGCAAACGAATCTACACACAGACATACCCGGGATCGCTTATGGCTTTTTCGGCCGCTCTGTCAACGGTGATCCGTCGTATTTCGGGAGTAGTCGGCGCCAAATGAAGCTCCCCTTCTCGTAGGTTTTTACTCCATCGTCGATGCGAACTGTCCAACCAATAGCTCGCAAACGTTCATTGGAGGGTCCCAAATAAAGAAAAATCTGCCGATCGTCGACGACATCCCGCTCAGGTAAATCCACGGTAATCGTAACGGGATCGATTTGACTGTACTTCAAGTAACGTACCGTCATACGTGCATGTCCCATGAGGGACTTCAACGACCGCTTAAGGACGACAGCTAGGTAATGTCCCGCGAGGTGATGCGGATCGGGCGCGCCAATAACGTAATACTGGGAGCAGTTCGGAGCAACCTCGTTGGTTTTTCCTTTTGCGGCTAAAATTGTCGACCAGTAGTAAAAATCACGATTCCGCTTCGTCACCATGACGATATCGCGGATGATATTCGTATCGGTCTGGGGCGTTTCTTCGTGTTCCTCTTGGCTTTGAGCATCTTTCGGAAGGCTACTAATCGCGGGCCGCTGTTCCGCTAATTTTTCCAAGTGGGTGCGTTGTCGACGCGTCGCATGTACATTTGAGCACATTCCCAACCCCAAGAGAAATAGGAACCGAACGTACCGAATGTAACTGCGTCTCACTATTGCCAAAACTTCAGATTTTTAGGCACCCTTCAATATAATATTTTGTTGGCAAACGTAAAATTTTTCTTTAAGCTCATCGCGGAGGGATTTTATGGGAAAAACAAAGTCGGCAGCTCAGGGGGCATGCGCGGTATCGGAGGGTACGCAGGCTCCATTTTTTATTCAGGCAACCGCAAAGGAGCTTCAAACGCTCATTCTACACCACCTGGAATGTACATTGGCACGTGACGCAAAATCGGCAACGCAACACGACTGGTGGCTCGCGGCATGTTACGCCGTCCGGGATAAAATTTTACACCGCTACATTCAGACGCAACGGGTTCATCACGAACACAATGTACGGCGGTTATACTATTTATCGCTAGAATACCTTCCCGGCCGGCTCTTAAAGAACAACCTCTACAATTCCGGGATTTATGATGAGATGCGCAAGGCGCTCGAACAGCTTGGGCAGAATCTCGATACCGTCTTTGACGAAAGTCAGGACCCAGCACTCGGGAATGGCGGTCTTGGTCGCCTGGCCTCTTGCTTCTTGGACTCTTTAGCAACGCTAAACTATCCCGCCATCGGATATGGTATTCACTATGAATTTGGACTCTTTCGCCAAGAAATCCGCGATGGCCAACAATTTGAACGTCCCGATAACTGGATGATTGCCGGGGGTAGTCCTTGGCAAATCGCTCGTCCGGAAAATGCGCAACGCGTCCGACTCTACGGAACGGTTTCGGGGCACTATAACGATCAAGGGAATTGGATTCCCGTTTGGGAAAACACGCAAGATATTATCGGAATGCCTTGGGATATTCCGATTGTCGGATACGGCGCCGAGACAGTTAATTTCTTACGCCTTTGGGAAGCCCGGGCGACAGAGGAATTTGACCTCGAACACTTTAATCGCGGCGATTACATCCAGGCGGTCCACGATAAGGTCGAAACGGAAACAATTTCCAAAATTCTCTACCCCAACGATACGACTGAACAAGGGAAAGAACTGCGTTTGGTTCAACAGTACTTCTTCGTTGCATGTTCTGTTAAGGATATCATCCGGCGCTACAAAAACGTCAACAAAGACTGGTCGAATTTAACAAAAACGGTGACGCTCCAGCTCAATGACACACACCCAACGGTTGCGGTTGTGGAAATGATGCGCGTACTTATTGACGAAGAACATCTTTCTTGGGATGAGGCCTGGAAGCTCTGCAAAGCGCTTTTTGCGTACACCAACCATACGCTCTTACCGGAAGCATTAGAGACCTGGCGTGTTGCACTCTTCCAAAAAGTCTTACCGCGGCACTATCAGATCATTTGCGAAATCAACCGTCGGTTTTTAGAGGAAGAAGTCGAAGCCAAATGGCCTGGTGATGATGGAAAGAAACGGGAATTATCGATTATCACCGAGGGAAATGATCCGGTTATTCGGATGGCACACTTAGCAGTTGTTGGAAGTCACTCCGTCAATGGTGTTGCCCGGATGCACTCCGAGCTCTTAAAGTCACAGCTCTTTCCCGGGTTCAACGAACTCTATCCGACGCTCTTTAACAACAAGACCAATGGTATTACGCCACGTCGTTGGCTCAAACTTTGTAATCCAGAGCTATCGGCACTCATTGATTCGAAGATTGGAACCGGTTGGATCACCGATCTCAGTCAGCTCCGTCAACTCGCACCCTTAGCAACGGATCCTGCCTTTCAAAAGAAGTTCATGGCGATTAAGCACGACAATAAGGTCCGGCTTGCCGAATTTATCCAAAAAACGATGGGGATCGAAATTAATCCCGATGCGCTTTTCGATATCCAAATTAAGCGTCTCCATGAATACAAACGCCAGCAACTGAATCTCCTACACATCCTTGCGCTCCACCGTCGTATTGTTCAAAATCCAAACGGGATTTGTCCTCGTGTCTTTATCTTTGGCGCTAAAGCCGCTCCGGGATATGTGATGGCGAAAAAGATCATTCACGCCATTAACCTTGTTGCGAATTTCATCAACCATAACGCGGAGATTCACGATCACTTGAAAGTCGTCTTTATTCCGAATTACTGTGTTACCATCGCGGAAAAAATTATTCCCGCGGCTGATGTTTCAGAACAGATTTCGACAGCCGGTAAGGAAGCATCGGGAACAGGGAATATGAAACTCGCTCTTAGTGGTGCCTGTACGGTGGGTACGCTCGATGGTGCAAATGTTGAAATTCTAGAAGAAGTCGGTGACGATAATGTCTTTATCTTTGGGAATACCGAACAGGAAATCTCCGCCTTACGTAACGCGGGCTATCATCCGCAGGCGTTTTATGAGAGCGATCCTGAATTAAAAGCTGTTCTCGATTGGATGCGTTCAGACTTCTTTACGACACCGAACGGCGAAAATCCGGTTCGCGATATCGCTGAAAATCTCATTCACTATGATTCTTTCTTTACGCTCGCTGACTTCCGTGCCTATTGCGATGTTCATAAACGCGTGAATGACGCGTACCTCGACCGTAAGGGCTGGGCACAAAAGGCGATCTTGAATACCGCACTGATGGGCAAGTTTTCGAGCGACCGTACGATCCACGAATACGCCGACGATATTTGGCACTTAGCCGATGTTCATATAGGGAAATAGCGCTATGTATCTCGAGTTTTTCGAACTAAAGCAGAAACCATTTACGATTAAGGGCGACGCGAATGTTCTGTACATGAGTCCTCAGTACATGACAGCGTTTTCGCTCTTACAGTATGGTATTGAGAACTGCGATGGGTTTACAGCGATTACGGGCGAAGTTGGTTGTGGTAAAACGACGCTTTGCAATGCGCTCATTCGGGAGTTAGATCCGACACGCTACACCATTTTATCGTTGCCGATTCCGCCACAGAATGAACGGCAGTTATTAAACACGATTTGTCTCAAGTTAGCGTTAAAGGTACCGTCACACGCACCACTTGAGCAACTGCGAAATCGGATTATGAGTCGTCTTCGACAAGAAAGGGAACACGGAAGACGGACGATTCTTATGATTGATGAGGCACAGAATCTCGACTTTGACAGCCTCGAAGCGGTTCGGTTATTATCGAACATCGAGCGTGACGACGAGAAACTCATCCACATTGTTTTAATTGGACAACCCGAGTTAAAGCAGAATTTAAGGAAAAAATGTCTACGGCAGCTACGCCAACGGATTTCGGTTTACCACGATTTAAAGCCACTCAGCTATCAAGATACGAAAAACTACATTGCGCACCGGATTCAATTAGCGAAAGACACATCAAACAACAAATACCAACTGCGTCGCGGACAGATTCCTGCGTTTTCGTTTTTTGCGCTACGACGGATCTACTCAGCGAGCCACGGGATACCGCGGATTATCAACAACATTTGCGATAAAGCGCTTATTTCGGCGTTCATCGACTATTCCACAAAAGTACGGCTCAAGGACGTGAACCGTGCTCTCAAGGACATCAACCAGCTAAGAAAGTTATGAGCTTAATTCTCGATGGTTTACAGCGGCGCGATGCCGAACGTCGTCGCCGGCAGGGGCTTCTCGCGCAAGAACCGGCCGTAACACAACCGCTTCCCGAAGAACCGCGAAAAAAGTACGAAGGCATTTTCGGAACAGAACGTCCTCAAGCGAAAAAGCCTCGCTACACAGGCCCTTCATTACCAGAGGTCCACGATGGCTTTAAAAGCTTATTAGACGGGAGTAAATCGTTTACCTCGGGGATTTTATTTACCCTGCAATCGATCGGCCTCGCGGTATTATACCTTTTGCAATACCTCTATCGCCTCACTTGTCAGGCAACATGCTTCATGCTTCGGCAAGCGCTACGATTGGTACAACTTTTCGGACAATGTTTAAGCCAAACGGGAACCTTTTTACACCACACATCGCGGACGATAGGCCAAAGATCCATTGATCTCTACGTTGCCGTCAGCGAATTCTGCAAATCGTTGATCAACAAGGTTCTCGTCGCCTACCTTCCCAGTCGTTGGCTACCGAATGCGACAGCCGTAATCTTCCGTGGTTGTGCGGTTGCGCTCTCGTGTTGTCTGGTATTGTTATGTACGCGGATGTCGCTTTGGCATGTAGCGGTCCCGGAGACGCTAGCAAGTCATGAAACGGCCACACCTCACCGGAAATTGAAGCACTTTTTCCGCGATCCGCTAGCGCTTCAACAAACCAAAATTGGCAATGCCCTATTAGCGATGCAGGTAGACGCCGTCCAACGCGACAGCGAAGGCGACGGAAAGATTATCATTGAAGACAAGAACTACGGCATTGGCGCTCAACTGATGGAGCACCCCAGTCTATGGCTTGAAAAGGTCGGCAAAAACAGCCTCTACTTTTCCGACAAATTCGGCCAACTCTACAAACGCGCCATCCGAGACATGCTGGAGTAGATCGTTCCTGGTGGGAGATAGTGGACTCGAACCACCGACCCCTTGCGTGTGAAGCAAGTGCTCTAACCAGCTGAGCTAATCCCCCGCTCCGCCAATACCTAGCGCACACCGCCTCGTGGTCAAATCTTTTATGCCTTTTCTTTCGCAATGCATTCATGGCCACAGGAACTGCTTCTTTAGATCTTAATATATGTTTATACAATTAGCGACACGTCCGCAAAAGCCTGTTGCTTCTAATAAAAACCGTATAAAGAGACATAGAACCCTATTTCGACGAACCTCTAAAACAGTTATATTTTTGGAACAGGCGGTTGACTGTAATACCGCGCAAGATACTTGTATAGCGCCGCACTCAGATGACCTAAAATGATGCCTAAAATAATTCCGCCAAGGGTCGTCGTAAAAAATACACGAATGAACTGTTGTCCATAAACTGACCAAAACGCCTTCATTCCCTCCTGGCCATGTAACAGCATATCGAGCATTTGCTTGAACCACTCGAGATCGTACGATTGCCGCAGCGTCTGGAGCCGATCGGTACCGAAGGTTGTTACAAAAAATGCCCCAACGCGATATGCGATGTACCACAAAAATGGGACCGTAAATGGCGTTGATATGAATTGGAGCGCCACTAAAATCATGATGTTCGCCCGAAAGAGAAACGCTAAAACACAGGCAATGATCACTTGAACCGACATCACCGGCATCAATGTTAGAATCCACCCCGCGTAGAGCGCCGGAACTGCCTCCGTTACCCGGAACGACCACAGATATGTTCTCTGCCGCGCAGCATTGGCAAAATACTTTAAAATTGGATAACGGTGGATATTATCCCGTCGCGGAACGAGTTTTAATAGTTTTTTAACAATCCGAATCCGCTTCCAACGCCGCTCCTTCGATTCCTCACGCTCCATATCCCTACAAATGTTGATAAGTGGCCAACCGGCGACGGACGAGATCAGTCTCGGGATGATCCGGTGGCGCTAGCTTTAGGAACTTTTCGTACGAGCGGCGTGCTCCAGTGGCGTCACCCAAATACATCTCGCGCGCTTTGGCCCACATTAACCGAAGATCCGCGTCTTTAGGGAACTTGTGCTTAATATCTCGCAAAATCCGGACATACTCCGCCGACCCGTGCGTACGCAAAATGATCCCCAAATAGGCCCTATAGAGTTCGACCGACGGCTGAGACTTCATCGCCTCCTGGATGGTCATCTCCGCAATATCGTATTTATTGATATGCTCGAGGCATTCCGTTAGCTCGATCCACGCATCAACGTTTTTACCGTTCATACCGAGGATTTGCCAGAGGTTCGCGATCGCCTCCTCGTAATCGCCCTTAGATTTTGCATCAACGACCTTTTCTTCGAGTCCTTTGAGGCGTTCCTTTTTACTCAAGAGTTTTGAGGGCATTGTCGTAATCGCAATAGGACGCCAAACCCAAGAAGGTAGCGTTATCCGTATCGGTCCTGATAAAAAAGCCATATCGGGGCCTAAAAGCGCATCAAATGCCTGTTCATAACCCTTTGAAACCGACAGAAATAGATCAAGCGGAACGCCCTGGTATTCTGACTCACCGAGATCGCGTAAACGTTGCGCAACAGGTACTAACGCCGCATAATTTTTTGACTGGACGTACAAATGCCACAACTGATGAAGCGCTTCGCGGTGATTGGGATTGATCTCTAAGACGGCGTTATATCCGATACGCGCTTGTGTTAAATTACCAAAAGACTGAAACAAATCTGCGACTTTTAAGCAGACATCAACATCATGATCTGCATGCGCGACAAAAATCTCCAAAGCGCGCTGCCGATCTCCTGCTTGTGACTTTAGATTCGCATACCCTAGCGCTGCCGTACGGTCATTGGGCCAAATCTTTAAATACTCCTCATAGCACTGGAGCGCCTGCGTCGGTTCCGAAAGCTGCTGGTATAATTCCGCTGCTCGAAGATAGCAGTAGTACTTCAACTCATCCGTACTTGCCGCTTCTTCGAAATAAAATGCCGCAAGCTCTAGATCCTCATCGGCTACACAGGCCTGGGCAAGAAGCTCGGAAATCTCCGCATTCTTTCCACGCAAACGGACACAGCGCTCCAACAGACGAATGGCCTCGCGTGGTTCTTTTTCAGCGAGCTTAATGCGGGCTTCCTCGAGCGACTGCGTAAAGCGATCTGCGCCGACACTCGAGCAACTCATCCCCAGGCATACCGCTAGTTTTAAGACTTTCCGACGCCACGACATCTTCCTCGACGACTGAAAACCATAGCAACTCTTTACGGCAATGCAACCCACAATCTATCACAGTCTCGAGAGCAAATAAAAACTTGAATCGGCGCACTGCAATTGGTACATTTCGGTTTATGTCCGACTCGTACCAGGTGATGGCGCGCCGGTGGCGTCCTCGCCGGTTCAGTGAGCTCGTGGGCCAAGAACCCATCGTCCAGACACTACGAAATGCGATTCAGCTTCACCGGATCGCGCACGCGTTTTTATTTATCGGCCCTCGGGGTACCGGAAAGACGTCCACAGCACGACTTTTAGCGATGGCGCTTAATGCCCCAGATGAGCCCAATATTGATGCCGATCCCGAGTGTGAACCTTGCCAGGAAATTTTCGCCGGGAGCTGTCTCGATGTGATCGAAATCGACGGCGCCTCAAATAACTCTGTCGAACAAATCCGCAGCCTCCGCGAAGAATGCCAATACGCACCGATCTCCTGTCTCTTCAAGATCTACATTATTGATGAAGTTCACATGCTCTCACAGGCCGCCTTTAACGCCTTACTCAAAACCCTCGAAGAACCACCGGAACACGTCAAATTTATTTTTGCAACCACGGAAGCCTACAAGGTACCCTCGACTATCGTATCGCGTTGCCAGCGCTTCGAATTCAAGCCGATTGCGGAAAATGTCATCGTCGATCGCCTAACACAGATCGCACAGACAGAGGGAATTAATGCGGAACCGCTCGCGCTACACCGGATTGCCCAGCTCGCAGAAGGCGGGATGCGAGACGCCCAGTCGATACTCGATCAACTCACTTCCTTTGGCCACAATGCCATTACCGAACAGGATGTTGTCGAGGCTTACGGGCTCGCACCGATGGATCAGATCGAGACGATTTTACACTGCGTCGACCAGGGGGATTGTGCACAAATCCCCGCCATCACTCAGGCCTGTGAACGCTGCAATTTCTTCAATCTCCTATCGGATCTCGCCAGGGCGCTTCGCCGTCGATTATCTCAAAACAACGATGCGCACGAAGTCGCCAAAACTCTGAAATTTTTAGCGATCGTTATGCGGGCGCGCGAGCGTGCTATGGAGAGCAACACACCGGATGTCATGTTTCAACTCGCACTTTTTGAGGCGATCGAGGCCCTTGCGCTACGCTCCATCGACCAGGTCATTGCCGATCTCAAAAAAGTCCAAGATTTAGAAGAGGCCTCTCTCTCTTGCTGCGGAAAAATAACATCATCCGAGCCCTCACATGAAACTCATGAAGCCCCAGAGCCTCATCCATCATCATCGGGCAAATCCCCTGTAAATAGAGGTACTCAACATCCCAAAGTCGTCGAAACCGGCGATCTGTCCGCGCTACCGGAAGCAACACGAGATCAACTCAAAAACCTATTCCAGATCGAATCTTAAATAAAGGCTTCCCTTTAACCGTTCATTTACTATATTTTGCACCATGGGTGATGCTGGGGAAATTGGTTTGTTTTGTGATAGGATTGAAAAGATGATGCAGGAGGTTTTGTCGCAAGGCGGCGTACCGATGGCACTGGGCGCTTCTGTCAAGAGCACTCCTGCTGTCATCGAAATCTACCGAAATGCGCTCGATTTGTTTACGTTTGATCCCGAGTGTGCAGCGGTTCTCGGACGACTGTACGAGCGGAGTAAGACGGGTGGTAATATGCAGGATGTCTTTGCTTCTGCCAGCGAGGATGATGTACGCATTTTGAGCGATTATGCCGAAAAGCAAGTCGTCCAGGAACAGTTACCGCAAGCAGTTGCAATGTTTCAATTTTTAACGTTATTGTCTCCGGGAGGAGCCGCTGTCCCCTACACCTATCTTCGTCTTGCCGAGACGCTTTCTGCCCTAAATATCGACGCGGGACTCGAGATCTTTGATTTCATCGTCAACATTTTTCCGGATAACCCAGCGCTCCTGGTTTCAGCGGCACAGCACTATCTTAGTGACGACCGTCCGAAGCGTGCATTACGTCTCCTCAAACACGCCCAAGAGGTCTGCGAACACAACATCAAGGTGAACCCCAGCCTCGAAGAGTTACTCGACGCCATTGGGCCACTAAAGCAAGAAGCGGAAAACACAATCGCCTCGCGACAGACTGACTGAGAAGCCTTATTTGAACGAGTCGCGGATTTTTGAAAACCACGACTTTTCGCCTTCGCCAAGAGAAAGCGCAAATGCCTCAAGTTTCGTCCGTTGATCTGCTGTCAATTTTTTAGGGACTTCGATCGCGATATGGACCATCTGATCACCGCGTTTCCCTGTCCGGAAATCTGGCATCCCATAACCTCGCATACGCAGAATTGCATTCGGTTGTGTTCCGGGAGGAATGCGCAAAATGGCCTCTGTATCGATGGTTTTGATATTGACCTCCCCACCTAGTGCTGCGAGCGTGAACGGAATCGATAAATGGCAGTGGAGGTTATCGCCGTCGCGATCAAACTGCCGATCTTCCTTGACATAGACGACAACAAACAGGTCACCGTTAGTACCTCCACGGACGCCGGCTTCGCCGAATCCCGGAAGACGTAATTTGACACCACTACCCATTCCCGGCGCAATCTTGATTTTCGTCTTTGTCGACTCGACGACACGCCCTGTCGCCTCACAAACACGACAAGGATGCGTAATTTTCATACCCGTTCCGTGGCAGTCAGGACACGTCTGTCGCATCGAAAAGAATCCTTGCGACATCGTCAACACCCCCGAACCGTGACACGTCGGACAGGTTACGGCCTGCGAACCCTTCTCGGCTCCCGTTCCGTTACAGTTTTTACACGTCACATGGCGGTTATATTTAAGGGTCTTTTCGACTCCCGTAAAAGCCTCCTTCAGTGTGATTTCAAGATCATAACGCAAATCGGCACCATCTTGCTGTCCGGAACGATTGCGACTACCGCCGCCACCAAAGAGATCACCAAAAATTCCACCGTCGCCTCCAAAGGCCTCGCGAAAAATATCAAACGGATTTACGCCGCCTGTCTGACCTCCACGCGCAAAACCACTTCCAGCATTAGCCCGGGAATCGAATGCATCGTGGCCATAACGATCATAAGCGGCACGTTTTTGATCATCACGCAGAACATCATACGCCTCCGATACCTGCTTAAACTTTTCCTCAGCGGACTTATCTCCGGGATTTTTATCGGGGTGATATTTAACGGCCATCTTCCGATAGGCCTTTTTAATCTCCTCCGCCGAAGCGCTTTTAGAAACCCCGAGCAAACTATAATAGTCCTCTTTGGCCATTTATGATGCCCTTCCCTTCGACACGACAACAGACGCTGGACGCAACAGACGATCGTGCAAACAATACCCCTTCCTTACGGTTTCGACAACGTACTCCTCCGGAACATCGTCATGGTTCACGTAAGCGACAGCCTCCTCTTGTTGCGGGTTAAAGGGCTCATTTTTCGGAGCCAAAATAGCGACTCCGCGCGCCTTTAACAGCGACTGTAACTGGGTAAAAATCATCTGGAATCCCGATAAAACTCCCGCTTCGGCCTGGACGGAATTAAGTCCGAGTTCAAAATTATCTAAAATTGGCAAGAGCGCTTCGATCACGCCACTTGCGGCCTGACGCTGGAGCTGTTCTTGCTCCCGCGTAACACGCTTACGATAATTATCAAAATCCGCTTGGGTATGGACTAGTCGTTCTTGCAACTGCTGCAATTCCTTTGAAAGGTCCGAAACAATCGCGACATCGCCCAAGATATCTTTAGGCACACTGATATCCTCATCCGTGGCTTGTGTATCAGCACGAACAGGTTCGCGTTCCAACCGCTCAGTATCGGAAGATGCACCTGGAGAATCTTGAAAACTATCCCCTTCCCTTCGGGCTTCCGCTATACTTTGAGAGGGGTCACGCATTGGCTTATGGAAAAATTTTGACCGATGGTTCTTGCGTCCACTCATATTCAATCAACTACGCCCAGTGTGTAGCAAAAATCCAATGTCAATCAAACTTTTTCTCGGATGCCCCCTAAAACTTTGTCGCGTACAATTCCGCTTGACTTACACAAAGTGTTTATCAGGAGTAACAGGCGGGTATGGTTGGTTATTCAAAGCTTGTTTTGTCGTTATCTATTGGACTCTTTTCTGTTTCCGCTGTTCACGCTGGAACCCCTCCAGAGGTCGAGCTGCCGCCGCTTGTCGCGATAGATTCATTTCCCGATAGCCTGGATGGAAATACCAGCGAAGGCACCTGGACGAGTTATCTCCTCGAGGTATGCCGGCAATATGGTCCTGAGTCTGATGAGCTCCACAATGCCTGTCTACATGCCGAACGTTCGATCCCCAACTGGCACTTGATGCGTCTCGATAAATTCGTCATGTGGCATGTTTTACAGCGCTATTTTCTGGAAACCCTTCGGAACCCACAGCTTACTGGTAACGAATTTAGTTTCAAATCCATTCAGGAGAAAAATGTCGCCTACAGCACCAGTAATGGTATTTCGGCAGCAGAAGATGCTTTAGCAATTTATACCCAAGAGATTATCGATCAGGATGGCGATCTCATTGAAGGAAAAACGTTTCGCGAATTTCGTCGAAAGTTACGAAAAATCCAGAAGTTATTCGGCCATAACATTTTGTGGAATACACTGCCTGGCATTATCGCCGTGCACTACACTCACAGCTTAATTTCTACCAATGAGGGCTTTCGATCGCCGGAATTCCATGAAAAATTGGATCGCATGAATAGCGTTTTCGGCCACGAAATTGCCGCTGAGGCCGCTGTACGTGCAATTTCTTTTCCGGGACGCGTGACGGAAGCCAAAAGCCTGCTTTACCGAAATGCTCCAACCTCACCAGAATTTCAACAAGATTTTGATTTTCTAAAATCGCTGCTCGGTCTTCATGCCGCTCGCAGAATTTTAAACAACTCGGCACTCAAACAACTTCGTTCTTCCCAAGATCCTGTTGCAGATTTTAATGCGCTCCGAAATATTCTTTTGCAGGATCCGAACGGGAAGGATCCTGTTGCTCGCCTGCAATTTGCGTTAGAACTTGTTTTCGAGGATGGCATTAAACTGGCCATTTACCATGCCGAACTTCAAAAGTACGACGCATTACTCGCCCTACTACGCGAGCAATGCGGTGAAGAAATAGCCACGGAGATTGAGCAAAAAGCCCGTCCCATTTGGCAAGAAAGAGAAGCCGCGCAAAACCGTTAAATTCTTGCCCAAGAAACAATTTTTTATTAGAATTGACGCGTGAAAACGATTCATGACGTTGATCTATCGGGGAAGCGCGTTTTTGTACGCGTTGATTTTAACGTACCGCTCAATGAACATCAGCAAGTTGTAGATGACACGCGAATTGTTGCGGCGTTGCCAACTATTCAAGCGCTGATTCAGCAAGGTGCTAAGGTCATCCTAGCATCACATCTTGGTCGTCCAAAAGGGGAAAAGAATGCCAAATATTCTTTAGCGCCTGTTGCCAAAATGCTTGCCGAAAAGCTCAACCAACCGGTTTTATTTCTAGAGGATTGTATCGGGGCTGAGGTCGCAGAAGCTGCTCAAAATCTTCAAAATGGCGCTGTGATGTTGCTCGAAAACTTACGCTTTCACAAAGAGGAAACAGGCAACGATCCAACATTTGCCCAAGAATTAGCGAAGTGTGCAGATGCTTATGTTAACGATGCCTTTGGGACAGCACATCGCGCGCATGCCTCAACTGAAGGCATTACAAAATTCCTCTCTCCGTGCGTTGCGGGCAACCTTATTGCGCACGAACTTCAATTTCTTGGAAATAAAGTCACAAATCCCGAGCGGCCATTTACAGTCATTTTAGGTGGCGCGAAAGTGAGTGATAAAATTTCCGTCATTGACTCACTTTTAGAAAAGGCCGACCATATGATCATCGGTGGCGCAATGGCGTACACTTTTCTCTTAGCGGAAGGCCATACGGTTGGTAGTAGCCTTGTGGAACCCGATAAAATCGAAGTCGCTCGAGCAGCGATTGAGAAGGCAAAAACGAAGGGCGTCGAATTGCTCTTACCCGTCGATTCTGTGGTGACCGATCATATCGATTTCGAACACCATACGGTTGGAAACTTACAGACAGTTGGTCTCGATATCCCAGAAGGCCAAACAGGGATCGATATCGGCCCTCAAAGTATTGCGCGTTTCGCCAAGGTTATTGCCGATTCTAAAACCATTCTTTGGAACGGCCCGCTCGGCATTTTTGAAATTAAAGAAAGCGCTCAAGGGACATTCGCAATTGCCGAAGCGATTGCGAAATCGGATGCCGTATCTATTATCGGTGGCGGCGATTCCGTGACTGCGATTAAGCAGAGTGGTCATAGTCGTGATGTGACCTTTATTAGCACCGGCGGTGGTGCGAGCTTGGAATTTCTCGAGGGCAAAATACTCCCAGGAATTGCCGCACTCGATCAGTAGAGCGTTCTGATATTTGAAAACAAAAGAAAGCCGGCATTTCGCCGGCTTTCCTCTACCTATGAAAACAAAAAAAACAAATTACTTGCGCACCCGTTTGAACTTCGAACGGAACTTCTCAATGCGCCCCGCCGTATCGACAAAACGCTTCTCTCCCGTGTAGGCAGGATGTGAATCCGAAGTCACATCACGATAAATGATGTCGTACTCAACCCCTTCGATAATTTCCTTCTGCTTTGAACATAAAGTCGAAATCGTTAAGAAGCGCTTCTTCGTCGAAACGTCTACAAAACACACTGGATGAAATGCCGGATGAATGTCCTTCTTCATAACGCTTACCCCTGGCGCGCCTTAAAACGCGGATTCGTTTTACAAATGACGTAGACCCGCCCCTTCCGTCGCACTACTTTGCAATCCGGATGACGCCCCTTCAGCGATTTCAATGACGACGCTACCTTCATCAGTTTGGAAAGAAAATACCTCGCACGCGCTTGTCAATAAAAACTTTAAAACCGAATTTCACGCCCTTCCTTACGCCACTCCATAAACTCAGCCGTTGCGGTTAATAAGACATCGGAGGAGGAATTAATCGCGGTCTCTACGGAATCTTGAATAATCCCCAAGACAAAACCAACGCCTACAACCTGCATTGCGATATCGTTCGGTATTCCCAGCGCCGAACAGGCAACGGGAACCAGTAAAAGCGAGCCGCCCGCAATCCCGGAAACACCACATGCCGCTACCGATGCTATAAGACTCAATAAAAAGGAAGACCATAGATCAACGGCAATCCCCAGCGTATGCGCGGCCGCAAGCGTCATGATCGTAATCACAACCGCCGCACCACACATGTTCACCGTTGCACCAAGTGGAATCGAAATCGCATACATATTGCGATCGAGATTGAGCTCTTCGCAAATCGCCATATTAATCGGGATATTGGCCGCAGAACTCCGCGTAAAGAATGCAGTAAGACCGCTTTCGCGCAAACATCGCCAAACTAATGGATAAGGATTACGTCGTAGGCAAATGCCTACCACCAACGGATTTGCCACAAGTCCAATAAAAAGCATACATCCGACGAGAACGCTTAGTAAATAGCCGTAGGTCGAAAAAACACCCAGACCGTTCTTCGAAATAGCGGTAAAAATAAGCCCCATAATTCCGAGCGGCGCAAGATTAATAATCCATGCGACAGCTCCCGAGACCGCACTCGAAAGATCGCGAATTACACTCTTAGTCACATCCGATGCAACTTGTTTGAGCACCAATCCAAAGATTACGGCCCATGTCAAAATACCGATATAATTGGCATGAAGTAACGAATCGATCGGATTCGCGACAACACTTAAAATCAGCGATTCAAAGACCCCACCGATTCCACGAGGTGCCGTTACATTTGCCGTATCGCTGAGCTCTAGAGTAATGGGAAACAGAAAACTCGCCCCGACCGCGATCATCGATGCCAGCAGCGTCGTTAGCATATACAGGACCAGCACATTTGTAAAACGTCGACCTACACCGCCACTCGCATTGGCCAGCGAGCTTGTGACTAAAACGAGAACCAGAATTGGTGAAATCGCTTTTAATACCTGAACAAAGAGTTCGCCGAAAATGCCCATCCAAAATGCACCTGGAAATAGTAAAGCGGCGATCATTCCCGAAATTAACCCGATGATTGTCCGGACAATCAAGCTCAAATGATTCCACTGGCACCAAACTTTCTTCGCGATTTTTCTCATGACTATCCCCTAAAAAGTGCTCCTAGCGCCACAAACAGTGACGTCAAGTGAGATCGTAAAAATTTTACGCGTTCTCGATCGTACGGCGAAGCAGCCAGAAGCGGACACAATTGCGGATAACGTCGAGAAAGTTATGGACATCCAACTGGTTCGCAGCATCGCAAATTGCATGATCCGGATCGGTATGGACTTCAAAAAAGAGTCCATTCGCACCCGCACTGAGCGCCGCATAAGCCAAATTCTCGACGAACTCACGATGCCCCATCGTTACACCTGCACTTGTTCCCGGAATCTGCACGCTATGGGTCGCATCAAAGATCGCAACAGGCGAAAACTGCCGCATAATAGGGAAACTACGCATATCCACGACGAGATTGTGATAGCCGAAGGTTGCCCCACGCTCCATAGGCCAAATTTCCGTAGCACCAAAGATCTTGAGTTTTTCAAAGACGAAACGCATCTCCTCCGGTGATAAAAATTGCCCTTTCTTAACAGCGATCACACGCCCGGTTTCCGCAGCTACTCTCAAGAGATCAGTCTGTCGACAGAGAAACGCGGGAATTTGCAAAACATCGCAAACTTCTGCGACACGCATTGTATGTTCAGGAAGATGGACATCACATATAATCGGTAATCCTGTCGCCTCTTTGAGTTCACACAAGATGGGTAACCCCTGATCAAACCCAATTCCCCGCTGCGAATGGACCGATGAACGGTTCGCCTTATCGCATGAAGTTTTGAAAATAATTTCAACTTCCGGGCAAACCTTTTGAATCTCCAAGAGGTAGTGCGCAACTTCAAATGCCAGTTCGCGCGATTCGAGCGCACATGGACCAGCGATGATGAGTAGTTTTTGCGGATCAAACAACGTCCTCATGCGACACGCTCCACAATCAGATCATTCTGCACTGGGCGTTTCGGCGCCAAGCGGTACGACGAACGTAAAAATTCTAAGGCCGACTCGAGATTAATCTCATCATTATAATGAATCATCATCAGCGCTTCTCCTTGCTTCACCTGGTAGCCGATCTTTTTAATTTCAGAAACACCAACCGCATGGTCGATACTGCCGTCACGTCGTTGGGCGAGAATCTTGACGCCATGGGCCAACATTCCGGCGTTGATCGTATGAACATAACCCCGCTTAGAGGCCGGCAATTTTTTAACGTACTTTGCTTTCGGGAACTTTTCGGGGTCGTCAATATAGCTGCCGTCGCCGCCCTGGGCTTCGACCATCTGCCGCAACTTAGCCAGTGCGACGCCATCCGTTAAATGTTTCCGGACCATTTGTTTCGCCGATAAGGTGGACCCGGCAACACCGGCAAGACGGACCATTTCCATCCCGAGGCGTAAAATGAGTTCGTCGAGATCAGGATCACTTTCGCCACGCAGGAGACGCAGTACCTCTTGCATCTCAAGTCCCGTTCCGACGCAACTTCCCAAAGGCTGGTTCATATCGGTCACCAACGCCACACATTTACGGTTCATCGACTTTGCGACCCGCGTCACCATACGCCCAAGCTGCTTTGCACTCTCGACATCGCGCACATAGGCTCCATTCCCCCATTTGACATCGACGACGAGTCCATCGGCACCTTCTGAAAACTTCTTACTCAGCAATCCACTCGTGAGAAGCGGGATACTCGGAACGGTCCCGGTCTCTTTTCGCATTTTGTAGAGAATGTTGTTAATGGGCGTAATTTCAGGGCGTTGTTCGATGATTGCACAACCGACCTGCTGGAGCTGTTTCATGAACTGGTCGTTGGGAATTTCTGCTTGAAATCCCGGAATCGACCGTAGTTTATCGAGATCGCTAATCACAAAACCCTCCTCTTCGCCGATCATCGATGGAACCGCAATACCACAAGCCGCTGCAAGGGGAATTAAAACAAGCCCTGATTTATCACCAACACCCCCCGTTGCGTAACGGTCGAGCTTGGGACGGGTAATACGCGGCAACTCGAAAACCTCTCCCGTTAACATCATTTCCTCGGTCAAGACCGCGATTTCCTGAGGCGTCATCCCTTGAAAATAAATTGCCATCGCGAGTGCCGCTAGTTGGTGATCAGGGATCGTCTTATCGAGAATCGAACTTGTAATAAACCGGATTTCTTCATCCGTAAACTCCTCGCCATCGCGCTTTTTCTCAATCAAATACGCGTAGGAAGGCTCCATAAAATTGCGTGAGATGCTGTGCTCTGTCTCCATGATCGCCCCTAAACCTGTCAAACCCAATTATATTAGCTAAATTTCGGGGGATTTGTCAAGAAAAAATCAAGTTTATGGTTGACTAAAAACGACTTTAACTCTCTAGTGCGACCTCGATCATTTCCCCATCACATTCTAAAGTAACACGTTTTACCGCATCATCAACGGAAGTCAGCGTGTACTGGCGGTCACCGATCTTAAAATTTTCGCCGATATGCGTCAGTGAAACTGTTTTCGTTTCCGATTCTAGGGCGTCTGCATCGGGTTCTATCAATTCTTCCCTGTACTCTAAGTTTACTTTGACTCGTTGTGTGTCATATTTCGTCTCCGGCGTTAAAATTTCTTCGCGTGAAAGCTCGTGATCCAGAAGATTCAGTTGCTGGCAATTTTCGGGGCCACGCTCGTTAAAATCCACTAATTCAAGCGAATGTGCCGTTACTGTATCTCCTAACGTCGCCTGAAAACTCTCCTGCGTCTCCACGTTTTTTAAAAAGAAATGGGGTCGCGATACTCCAGATGCATCCGGGGGCGGAATTATGTAACCCAAAAGCTGAATTGGATACAATAGACGCTCCAAAGCGGTACATGCAAACACAACTCTTGTTTCCGGTTTAGGTTGCGGTAGCCACGGCAATGTCGCCTGATAATGGTCATTTTTAAGTACAATCGTTGGCGGAGTAAAAAGGTCAAATGTCCATGCCTCACCTCGGGGGGCCTGAGGAGGATCACTCCAGAATTCTCCTCTTTCTTCAGGTACTGCCTTTAGCTCTGTACAATTTAAATCCTGAGACTCTGTGATGTAAGGACGCGGAAAAATCCAATCAAATACCAGCTTTACGCTTACCGGATCCGCGGAAGTGGCAGCCTCTGGATGCGCCGTCGGATTCACATGGATCGTAATCTCGCGCCAAATCACCGGTAATCCAAACTCCAAGACACGATTCAAAAATGTCCGCAAGGCGCGTGTATAACTGGAAAACTCGAGCGTAAAACGATACGACTTCACCTTTTCGGAACGCGGGAATTGCTTCTTTTCTTTTGGTGTTTTGGATTCGTTTTCCTCTGCCGCTAACGTTTCACGCGTTATTTTTTGAAACTCCATCCCGTAATCGTTAGCGCCAAACAGCAAGACCAACACTCTAGCCGCGATTGCGCATTGCTCGGTAAATTTCGCTAAAGTTTCCTTGGGTGGCACAACCTCTTTGGTAGCGTGCGCTTCAAACCCAAACGCACAATTTTGGGGGATAAGAACTCTCATCTTCTGGGCACATTCCGCCAAGAATCGGCGGTAAGCCATCACCAGAAAATAGAAATCGACTTCGTTGGGCGCCTCCGATTGCGGCAGAAATGGCAAATCGATTTTTCGCACTTTACTCGTAATTGTGGCATACTTTTGATCACACTGTGCTAATTCTTGTTGGAGCTGATGGTAATTTTCCACTGTCGGCGGCGGCTGTCGTTGCCGCAATTGTTGGATTTCCGAGGTCAACACCGCGCAATGCTCACGGTTCTGGGAAATTTGTATCGATCGCTGTACGACTTGACTAACGAGCACGAGGTTGAACAGTAAAATTCCCAACCAGCTCCCATATTTCCAATACTTGGATACGCATCGGTTCATATCGCAAGAAGTTCCGCATCTGGCTTTAATCGCAGCCGGCAACGAAATGTGATTTTTCCCATCGTAGGCGCGTTTACTTTAATTTCGCAAATGTCATCGACTTCGGCAATTTTCCTTAACGCGTCGAACATCTGATTCATGGGCGCATTCCAATGTCCGGAATCCTGGGAATTCTCGATAAATATCGCCCCCGCAAGCTCGATCGAGGCTGGAACTTTTTCAAGTAGACTGTCGTTAACGGCTGGTTTCTCACGGAGTTGCCTCTTTTTTGAGGAGTTCTTCGTTGGCGCATCTTGAGGCGATATCGCAACCCGCCACTGAAAATCGGTTAAAAATACATCTCCGGTTTGAAACAAAATGGTTTGCAATTGGCTAAAAAACACATTCCAGGCGTGATTTTGTTGATCATAAACAACAACATCACCCAAGAG
Organism: Verrucomicrobiota bacterium; assembly: GCA_021294815.2. Classification (NCBI taxonomy): domain Bacteria; kingdom Pseudomonadati; phylum Verrucomicrobiota; species Verrucomicrobiota bacterium. The sequence goes on along the minus strand of CP095464.1, from coordinate 617,312 downwards.
ATCCTGTTTCTGCAGAAGTCTTTGCTGTGCCTGGTCGATTTGCTGCGCGAGTTTCGATAGCTGATCTCGATGAACTACGAGCTCTTGCTTTCGCTCATCCCATTCCCGCTCGACACCTCCCAAATGCTGGACACAAAATAATAAACCCACCATTAAGCACAGCACACCGACAACACATTCCTTTTGTCGAAAAAATCGCTTAAAACCACGCGATGTTGCCTGAACGTTTATCGAACGATATGTTGCCGTATTTCGATGCGACGCCACTGCCGTAAAAATTGCTGGCAACAACGGTTCAATCGGTTCTAAACATGTTGCCTCGATTTCATCTGCAATAAATGAACTCCAACATATGCGAGATTCAGTGTGCGGAATTTCGTTGAGAAACGCCGCAGTAGAGGAAATAAATTTTGCTTTTTTAATCCCAAATTGCGCCAGGATTCCACGTAGTAAAATGAGTTTCTTCTTTTCGAATAGAAAGGCATTGACACGGCCATCGGTGCGATACAACTCAATCTCAAAAGCCGAGAAATCCTCGCCCAGAGTCTGTTTTAATTCAAAAACTGCGCTCTGCCAAAAATGTTCCTCGCGTGCAAAAAATACCTCAAGCGGCAAGCAACGCACCCAAGGCAGTGCAACGACAATGACGCGGACTTTTTTTAATTTTTTTGGAGAAAAATTTCCCAATGCCACCGAAAGCTCCTGCTTCGTGTCATATTTCGTAACTTGAACCTCTTGTAGACGACAACATCCCTTGTGATGCGCAACATGACACAAACTGACCGCTTCGTTAGCAATGCATAAAACTAAAGAGTCTGCAGCCATCCAACTTCCCTATCACCCCTGCGACAGCGCTTAAAATTTCTTCCCTGTCTTGGTTTTGTTGAAGTCGGCCGGTCTGTAGACCTTTTGGACATTTACATCGGCTGTAATATTGCGGCGCAGTTCCCAGTTCGCTGGGACAGCCCACGGAAGACGCGACGAAGAATTTTTTTCGGAACTACACCCACCTGAAATAGATAAAAGTAACAAAATTAACCCCCATTTAACTACACTGCTCATGCCGCAGGAGCTTTGCGAATTACCCTATTTTTCAAGGTTATTCCACAAGGGTATCCTCAGGAGCAATCGTGTCCAATACTTCAATGAGATGGTTTCCCTTCGCGATCGCATCGGTTACGGAAAATTTAAGTTCCGGGACATTGCGTAGTTGGAGGCGATGTGCGATTTCCTTCTTAATTAAAAGACCATGCTTCGAAAAAAATTTTGCCAATTGGTGTTTAGCTACCGGATCGCCTAAAACGGAATATTTGACAATGGCAGACTTTAAATCTGGGGCAACGAGCGCCCCAACAATCGTCACCATAGCCGCCTCCTCGCGAAAGTTTTTTCGCAAAACCGCGCTAACTTCATGCGCGATCGCCTCATTCATCCGCTCCAATCGAACACTCATAGCTTTTGTAGATGACGGATTCGATCGTAGCTTTCGAGAGTGTCACCGGTTTCAAAATCTGAAAATCCTTCGACTTTGATCCCGCACTCAAACCCCGAACGCACCTCGGACTGGTCTTCTTTCTGCCGCTTGAGCGAATCGATTTTGCCTTCAAACAGCACCTCATTGTTCCGCCGGACGCGAATCGGCTTATCACGGGCAATCTGGCCATCGATCACCATACACCCCGCAACTGTCCCCTTCGCAAGCTCAAAAACCTGACGAACCTCCGCCGTTCCGAGGTGCTCCTCTGTATACTCATAATCGAGCAACTCGGACATCGCTTCTTTGACCTGATCGATGAGCTCATAGATGATGTCGTGCAACAAGATACGGACACCCTTATTTTTCGCCAGCGGCGCCACTCCGTTATCTTTTTTGACGTTAAAGCCAACGATCAACGCCCCCGATGAGCTCGCGAACTCGACATCGCTCTGTGAAACCGCGCCGACGCCAGAATCTAAGATCTCAAGCTTTACGCGATCGCTCTTAATCGCCTCCAAACACTGAATGAGCGCCTCAAGCGTCCCCTGGACATCGCACTTAACGACAACCTTCAGGACCTTTTGCTTTTGCGACTCAATCGCCTCAAAAAGCGATTTCATGTTGGCAATTTTCGGAACCGGTTCCGCATGCGATCTTTTCTCGTTAATTGCGTACTCTTCGGCCTGATTCTTTGCCGTCTTTTCGTCTTTGACGGTTTCAAAAACTGCTCCATTTTCCGGTACACCACTCCAACCGATAATTTTAACCGGTGTAGAGGGTGTCGCCGCCTTCACGACCTCGGCACGTTCATTGAGCATCGAGCGTACTCGACAATACTTCGAGCCACAGACCAAGGCATCACCGACTTTTAACGTTCCTTCGCGGATGATGACCGTTGCGACCGGACCGCGCCCTGTATCGATCTGGGACTCGATAACGACGCCTACTGCCGGGCATTTGTAATCGGCTTTCAGTTCCATCATCTCCGCCTGCAAAAGTACGAGCGACAGAAGCTCATCGATATTCGTCCCCTTGAGCGCCGAAATACCTACACAAAGCGTATCGCCGCCCCACTCCTCCGGCGCAATCCCCCGCTGCTGCATCTGTTGTTTGACGTGATCGAGATTGGCACCCTTAGCGTCGATCTTATTAATCGCAACAACGACTGGAACGCCCGCCTTTTGGGCAAATTTTAACGCCTCATCGGTTTGAGGCATAAATCCATCATCGGCGGCAACGACTAAAATCGCAATATCCGTGACCTCGACACCGCGCTCGCGCATACTGGAAAACGCCGCGTGTCCCGGAGTATCCAAAAATGTGATTTTTTTACCGTCGCACTCGACCTGATACGCCCCGGTATGCTGCGTAATGCCTCCTGCTTCGCCAGCGACAACGCTTGTATGGCGGATAAAATCCAGTAGCGTCGTCTTACCATGGTCAACGTGACCGAGCACACACACCACGGGCGGACGCGGTAAAATTTCCTTCGGGATGACGACTTTGGGTTTTTGCGGCGCTGGACGGTTAAGATCCGATTTCTGACGAACCTCAAGTAGATAGCCGTATTTTTGGGCAATATCGATAGCGATCTCATCAGCGATCTGTTGATTCATCGAGGCAAAAATCCCCTGACGCATCAGGATCGAGATCAGCTGAAACGGCTTAATGCCGATCTTTTGGGCAAAATCGCGGACGATAATCGGCGCCTTACAAACGAGTGTCTTAAGTTCCTGTACCGATTCTTCTGTTTTTTCCGTCCTCTGGATCGGAATTTTGTTTTCTAACGGGCGTTGTTTTCGAGAAGGTAACTCGAAATGGACCGTTGGTGCCGACCGCTTATCCGTAAACTTTTCGGTATTTTTTTTGCGCCCTGGAAGAATGACCTCTGGCGGACGGCTCGGTTTTGCCCGCTCGCTTGGCGATTCCAACCCAAGAGTTTCTGTCCTAGAGGTAAAGCTCACAGGTTTTTTTGCGCCTAATTTGGGCAATGGGATCTTGATGGCATTACCGCCCGCTGGATGTGGTTCTGAACGACTATTAGCGCCTTCACTCCGCTCAATAAAAGGTTTAGAAGGTCGACGGACACTTTGTATTTCTGCGGCATCTCCCTGTCCCTGTACCTTAGGGACGGCAGGTACAGAAGCAGGTTTCCGTGCTGGAACAACTTCTATCTTTGGAACAGCGGGCGCAGCGCTAGGTTCTGGCGCATCATCAAGGGGAACTCGAATTGTTGTCGGCTCTGGTGTCGCTTTTGATGCGGGTGTGATTTTAAGCTCCTCTGCCAACGCATCGGCGTAAATGTTCGGAATGGAACTCGACGCACTGATCACTTTCAGGCCACGGTCACGCAATAACGCCATGACCTGCTTATTATCGAGGCCCAAATCCTTAGCCAACTGATACACCCGAATGCTCATTTCCGCGACTAAGCCTTCTTGAATTTTCCGATATTTTCAAGTATGAACCGCGATTCGTCGAGCGAAAAACCTGCGTCCTGCAAATCTTCTTCCGTGACGTCATCAAACACATCGACATCCGTAAAACCACATGCGACCAGACGTTGAGCCATTGCATCGTCGATACCGGGGATATTATTGAGGCCTTCTGTCGCCTTCTGAATTTTTTTATTCAGACTTTTTTCCTGCTCCGATTCTGCCTTTTTGATATCGAGGCGCCAACCGAGTAATCGGGAGGTCAGACGGGCATTGAGTCCCCGCTTCCCGATCGCTACCGCCAGGTCTTCCTCTCGAACTTCGAAGCTCATCTGGTGCGTAACCTCATCGAGCTTGACGTTCAACGGCACCGCAGGATGGATGGCTTCTTGTAGAAATGCTACCGGGTCATCGCTACAGCGAATGACATCGATTTTCTCGCCCCCGAGTTCCTTAACGATACTGCGAATCCGGACACCGCGTGCGCCAACGCAGGAGCCAACGGGATCGACCTTGGGATCTTTGCTCCGGACGGCGATTTTCGTCCGATATCCCGGCTCACGCGCCATGCTGACGATCTCTACGGTCCCATCAGCGATTTCCGTGACCTCGATTTCCAGAAGGCGGCGAACAAAACGCCCATGGGAACGGCTCAAAATAATCTCGGGGCCATGCGGTGTTTGATCGATCGCGAGCAATAGACAACGAATACGGTCGCCAGGCACATACTCTTCCCCTGGAATACGTTCGCGCTGAGGCAGTAGGGCCTCGGACTTACCGAGCTCGACGTAGATATTTCCCATATCCTGGCGCCGGACAATACCACTGACGATATCGCCAACGGAATTTTTAAAGTCCTCGTAAAGTTTCTCGCGTTCGAAGTTACGGATCCCCTGGAAGATAGCCTGGCGCGCGCCCTGGGCTGCGATACGCCCGAGCGTTACAGGATCAATCTCGCGTTCAATCACATCACCGATATTGACGTTGGGATGAGTCTCTCGGGCCTTATTAATATGGACCTGGGCTTGTGGATCACTGACGGAATCGACGACTTCGAGAATTGACCACGCCTGAAGATTGCCGGTCTTAGGATTGATTTCGACACGGACGTCGTACCCGGCGTTAATGCTTTTTAGCGCGGAAGACCGAATGGCCTCGGTGACCGTTTCGATCATCGTACTCCGCGGGATCCCCTTCTCCTTCTCCATATACTCGAGAACCGCCAAAATCTCACTACCCGTCTTCATAACTACGCTTCCGGTGACAAAAAGAGCGGAGATACTGACCCCCGCCCGCTGTTCGCAAAGTCTCCGACTGGTGCTGACGCTAGCAGCATTCGCTATACCGTCAAGTGAAATTTTTTCACGAGAAACACGTCAGTTTTAAGAAAATGTAATATCGAGAAATTCCTGGAGAATAATGACAGCGGCAGCGGCATCGATCATTCCTTTTCGGCGTAATTTTTGACGATTTTTCCCAGAACGGTGATAGAGATCACCGACGCTCTCACTCGTTAAACGCTCATCAACTCGCTCAATAGGAAGAGGTATTTTTTTTTGTAATTCCGCAATAAACCGGTCAACTTCTTGCGCTTTGGGCCCTACGCTATCATCCATATTATAGGGATACCCCACCACCATCTGGTGGATGTGACGCATTTGGACAATTTCTTCTAGCTCTTGAAAAACCTGTATCCAAGAATGAACTTGTAGACACCCCAAAGGAACAGCTAAATAACATTCATCATCCCCCAGACTGAGTCCGATACGCTTATTTCCAAAATCGATTCCCAAGAAATTCATTTAACGCGGATCGCCTGTTTAATAAGCACCTCGGCCGAGGCTTCTGGACATTGTTCGGCGACCGTTGAAACCATCTTTTCCGCTTCGGCACGCTTATAACCCAAAGCAATAAGGCCCAGAATGGCGTCGTTCTGTTCATTTCCGATAGGCGTATGATGACCGAAAGACGGTAAGCGATCCGCGAGCTCAAAGAGAATTTTCTTAGCTGTTTTCTCCCCAATACCAGGAATTTTCGCTAACATACCCGATTCTCGGTTCGCGATAATGCCCATCAGCGATTCTAACCGGAACTTACTCAACATCGCGAGCGCGATTTTCGGACCAATCCCTGACACCTTTTCGACAATCAACTTGAAAAAATCCCGTTCCGCAGGCGTATTGAACCCATAGAGCGCCTGGCTATCCTCCCGATAAACCGCATAGATCGAAAGCCGGACATTTTCCCCCAACGATGGCAATTGGATCGTCAGCGGTACCGCGATTTCGTAGCCAATACCGCCCGTCACAACGACACAACTCAATGCCGTCCGCTGCTCCAAACGCCCCTCAATCGATACAATCACGCCCCTACTCTAGCAACGCGCATCCGATGTCAATGGCCCTTCGCGATCTCGGCCACCCGACGGTATTGTTCTCGGAAATGGTTCGCAATATCTGTCTGATACTGGGTCGCCTTCAAGTAATCTTTATTCCGGGTCTCCGGCATCACCTCGGTGATCACCCGGTCATAGGCAAACAATCCCAGGTCTTGCATCACCGCTAGCGCCCGATCGGCATCTTCGTGACGTCCCGATTGATAAGCCTTCTGGATCCGCGACCACGCTTTATGTAACAAATCCTCGGGATCCAAAAATGCCATCTTAAAAATTAATCCCAATGCTCGAAAGACCGGCTTCGTCCAAGCCTCACGGTACGTAAAATTCGCTGCCTCGCGATAGGGGTTCACATCCGGGTTATCAAAGTTCTCCAAATACTCCGATTGATAAACAGTCTTAAGGATCGGTGCACGACACAGCGGTGTATGCTGCGGTCCCCCCGGAACACCTACCTTATACGCTAAAAGTTGCTGTCCTGGAAGCGTTAAGACATATCCTAAGAACGCCATCGCCAATTCACGATGTTTCGCTCCCCGATAGAGTGAGATAGGATCTGGTGAAGGAGAACATCCAGCTTGAGGAATCACAAAATGGAAACGGGACTTTCCTCCACGTGCGGCAATATTACTCTGTTCCGAACGACCGTAAAAATCCGTCGCAATCCCAACAGGACAATTTCCCTCCGATACATCGAGAACGGTCTGGGCTGATGAGTCCGTCATATATCGCCCGTTAGCAACGATCTTTTGGATGAGTTGCAATCCTGCCAACCAACCTTCACGGATAGCCTGCGATTCATCTCCAGAGCGTGCATATGCAATCTGCATTTGTTGCTGAATGAGCATTTCATAAGACTTCAGCGTCGAGCTGCTCTTTGTGGGATCGACAATTGCAATACCGCCAATATAGCGCGGATCGGCTAAATCCATCCACGTCACGGGTGGATGTGTTCCGAGTGCATGTACCGCATCGCTATTATAAATAATCCCAAAGCTGGAAAGACTTCCCCCGATCCATCGACTATCGGCATCCCATAAGCGCTCGCCAGCAAAAAACTCCGGGATCGCATCGTCGTTAAATAGTTCGGGATGTAGAGCGATAAATCCGCTGGGCACGGTATAGCCCTTCGCGCCTTGAACCTTATGATCAAAGACCCCGCCACCAAATAGAAGATCTACGCCACAACCAATATCGGATGCTAAAAATGTTTCCTTAAGTTCTCGGGCAATGGGATCAGGATCGTCTTTTTTGATATTCTCAAGCTGAGCGAAAATAGCGCGCTCTTTCTGCCCCCAGGGTTTTTGAAGTACATGCTCCCAGTGGAAGCGGAAATTATTCATGAACATCGAGTCAATGTAGCGTGAAACGTCACGTCCACCGCCCGGATGTCGCCAATCAATTGTTACCGTTTTCCCCGTCTTTTGTCGGTACCACTCCATGAAGCCACGGCCGTACTCGCTGCGTAAGGTTTCATTATGTGCAGTAATAATAACAATCACCTCATTGGGGTTGGTCGGTACGAGTTGAACTTCGCTACGTCGAAAGATAAATGGGATGGCAACGACAATGGCGAGATAGAGGAGATTTAAAAGCTTTTTGAACATGCTATTCACTCAAAATAACGACATCTTCCGGCAGTGACCACGCATAGATCCCGTAGCGTTCGACTTGCGAGAGATGACAGGGATTGAGTTCCGAAATTTGGAGATGAACACCGTTTTTCTCAAAAAGATAATGCGCTACTTCGCCAAAGTACGTGGAATGTCCGATCATCCCTTCGACACAGTTTTCTTCAACCGGGAAGCTTTCCAATTTGATGCTCTCCGGTCGGATCGAAACTTTAACACTACTCCCCTCTTGGATATGGGGATTATTACTATCGATCATGCCCCGGAAGTTGCCGATTTTCGTCCGCACAAAGGCTTCGTCAGGGCCTTTCCGAATAACGACACCGTCTAAGATATTCGTTTCACCGATAAAGTTCGCAACAAAACAGCTATCCGGGCGTTTATAGAGTTCGATCGGTGTTCCAATTTGTCGGATATTTCCTTTTTCTAAAACGGCAATTCGATCTGCAATGGAAAGCGCTTCTTTTTGATCGTGTGTAACGTAAATCGATGTCAGTTCGTATTGCTTACAAATTTTACGAATCTCAACCCGCATCTCGTTCCGAAGTTGTGCATCGAGGTTTGAAAGCGGTTCATCTAACAAAAGACACTTCGGTCGAACCACAAGCGCACGGGCTAATGCAACACGTTGTTGCTGCCCTCCGGATAGTTCATTGGGTTTCCGAGAAGCATAGGCCGACATCTGGACAATCTCGAGAGCTTCCTGAACCTCGCGCGCAATCGTCGCTTTTTTCTCACCTTTCTGCTGAAGCCCAAACGCTACATTCTGCTCGACCGTCATATGCGGCCAAAGCGCATAGCTTTGAAAGACCATCCCTGTCTTACGTTTGTGGGCCGGAAGGCGAGTAACATCTTTCTTGCCGAAAAAAATCTTACCACGATCCGCCGTATAAAATCCTGCAATCGTCCGGAGAAGCGTCGTCTTACCGCAGCCGCTCGGCCCGAGTAAAAAAAACAGCTCCCCCGCTTGAACCTGTAAATCGATATGATTTAAGACCGTATTGCCCGCAAACGCTTTGACTAAATCGCGTATTGTGATCTCTATCATCGGCGCACCAAGGTTTGAAGCTAAAACGATCTATGTCAAAAATTTTTTGCGGTATCCTACGCTAAGAGTGCAGTAACATAATCATTTACGCGGAAAGGTTCTAGATCTTCACAGCGCTCACCAAGCCCGATAAAGTAAACCGGTATGCCAAGTTTTTGATAAATCCCTACCAGTGTACCGCCCCGGCTACTACCATCAAGTTTTGTAATGACGGTTCCGGTTAATCCAATCGCCTCGTGGAATTTTTCCGTCGAAACAATTGCATTACTCCCGAGGCTCGCATCGATAACGCTCCAGATATGTTGTGGAAAACTATTATGGACTTTCCCAATCGCACGCTTGAGCTTTTGAAGCTCTGCCATGAGGTTGGCTTTATTGTGGAGACGCCCGGCCGTATCGAGAATTACAATATCTTTATGACGACTCAAAGCCGCCTGACAGGTATCGAATGCGACCGATGACGGATCGGCTCCCTTATGGCTTTCAACGAGATCAAATTGGAGTTGTTCGGCCCAACGTTTGAGCTGTTCATTCGCCGCTGCCCGAAAGGTATCGCACGCACCAACAATGACTGACTTCCCCTGTTGAGCGAAATAATACGCAAGCTTTGCCGCGGTTGTTGTCTTTCCAGAGCCGTTAGAACCAATCAGCGCAATCACCATGGGCTCAGATGTAGTCAACAACGTTTGCGGATCACCTTCTGAACCGGCCATCGTTTGGAGGAGAATCGGTTCAACAACGGCGCGTAAATCTTGATCTCGGTGAGGAACCGACGATAGAATCTTTTCAACGGTCTCAACCCCTAGATCTGCTGCATAAAGCGCTGCTTCGAGGGCGGTTGTATCGAGGTTTTTATCTCGAAAAAGGTGTTGAATCCGCTGGACGAGTTTATTTTTCGTTGACGCCAGGCCCGTACGGACTTTTGAAAAGAGGCCAAACATATGGCCGTCTGTTTTTCGAAAAACCCACAAAAGTCGATCGCAAAAGCGATTTTTCTCGACCGTGACGGAACCCTCAATGTCGACTACGGCTATGTCTATCAACCCGAAAAAATCCATCTTTTACCCGGCGTACTGGAAGCGTTAGATCTTTTTATACAAAAAAAATTTTTACTATTTCTCTTCACCAATCAACCGGGCATTGAGCGCGGTATGTATACTCGCCAGAACGTCGAAGCCTGTCATCAACGACTACAAACACTGCTCGGTCCTACCCGTTGTTTTCAAGAAATCTGTATTGCTGCGGAAGCCGAAGTCGCTCCGAACCACTACCGCAAGCCCTCTCCTCGGTTTATTTTGGAGATGCTTAAAAAATACCATCTCGATCCCCAACAATCCTACATGGTCGGCGATAAGGAGACCGATGCTTTTGCAGGACTTTCCGGAGATATCCATAGCATTCTTCTCGATTCGGATTATCCCCGTTCGGAACGCTGTAAGACATTGATTGCGGAAGGCCGTATTCGCTGTCTGCCGACATTATTGGATTTTGCACAGACGCTGGCGTAAAAATCCATTGACACAGATCGGGAAGATTGCGATTGTCCCGCCGTATCGATGAAAAGTACTGCGCCCAAGAAGTTTTTAGGCGTTTTCGCGCTCGCGATGATCAATTGTGCGGCCATTGTCAGCCTCCGCAATCTCCCGGCGATGGCGGAATACGGCTTTTCGATGGTCTTTTTCTATCTCGCAGCCGTCTTTTTATTTTTAATTCCCGAAGCACTGGTTGCCGCCGAACTGGCGACCGGTTTCCCGGGTGAAGGTGGGATCTTTTATTGGGTCAGCCAAGCGCTCGGGCGTAAAACGGGATTTTTCGTCGTCTGGCTTCAATTTTTAGGGAATGCCGTTGCTTGTCCGGCGTGTCTTGCTTATCTAGCTCCCCTTCTCGCCTATGCCTTTGGACACCCGGAATGGATGGCGGTCAGCGATACCGGTCTCAATATTGCGAATTTCTACACCTTTGGCGTGATCTTCGTCGTTACCTGGGCTGAAACCTTTATTGGCCTACACGGAATGCGCCTGGCAAGTCTCGTTACGAGTATTGGTTCAATTTGTGGAACCCTGATTCCCGGAGCGCTGATTATTGCTCTCGGTCTCGGATGGATCATTACTGGGCACAAACTTTGTACACCTGTTGGATGGGCCGAATTAATTCCCCCTTTTGAAGGCGCAGAACAGTGTGTTTTGTTTCTTGGAGTTTTGTTGGGCTTTAGCGGATTAGAGATGTCCGCAGCACATGCTAATAATGTCGAAAATCCACAAAAAAATTACCCCCGAGCGATTCTCATTTCGACACTACTTATTTTAGGGGTTTCCATTTTAGGTTCACTGGCGATTGCGGTTTCAGTTCCCAAAGCAACGCTGACGCTCGAAGCCGGTGTCATCCAAGCGATTGAAGTACTATTAGAACACTTCAACCTCTCCAACTGGACGCGTCCGATTGCCGGTTTAATGGCCCTTGGCGCTGTTGCCTGGTTTATGGCCTGGATTACCGGACCTTCCCGGAGTTTACTCGCCGCTGCGAAAACTGGCGAACTCCCCACTTCGCTCCAAAAGATCAACGCTGCGGGTATGCCTTCGACCATTATGCTTTGGCAAGCGGTCGTCATTACCTTTTTCGCGGGACTTTTTTTACTCATCCCCTCCGTGAAAGCTTGTTTCTGGATCCTATCTGCCGTCACAACACAATCGATCCTTATTATTTATACCTTCATGTTTCTTTCGGGAATCATTTTGCGTTTCAAATTCCCGAAAACACCGCGTGCCTATAAAGTCCCTGGAGGTAATATTGGCATGATTCTTCTTTGTACTATCGCTATTGTTTCATGTCTTTTCTGTTATGGCATCGGGTTTATTCCGCCGGAAGAAATTCACTTCGAAAATAAGACACTTTATTTTATAATCATGTTGCTTGGGAATGCGATTGAAATGCTACCCCCATTTCTCTTGAAATATTATCTTGGTGATAAAAAATTTTTATAAGGTTGACGCCCCTAACAACCTCCTTAGAGAGCTCTAGCGGAAGGTTTTCAGTGAAAAGTGATATCAAGTCGATCAATTCGGTCTGCAAGGAGGCCGTTGTAACCGTCCCACAGGCGGTGGTCCAGGAAGAGGAAAGTTCCGTCCTGAGTACGTTCGCCCAACAGGTGAAAGTCCCTGGGTTTCGCAAAGGAAAAGTACCGCTCTCGCTGATTCGGTCACGCTACACGAAGGAGCTTGGGGAGCAGGTAGACAAGACGATTGCCCAAAAGATTTTTGATGATCTTGTTAAAGAACAGAGCTGGGATGTCTTTTCGCTTTCGAAGTTTACTTCTAAAAAACTCGAGAATGGTGATCGTGAATTTACCTTTACAGTCGATTTAAAGCCAACGTTTGAGCTCATCGACTACAAGAACATTGAAATCGAAAACCCAAACGTCGAGGTTACCGACAAAGAAGTCGACAAGGCTGTTGAAGAGATTCGCAATCATCACGCGGAGTACAATATCGTCAAACGCCCGGCAAAGAAAGGAGATTTCGTGCGCTTACAATACCGGGGAACTTTTGAGGACGGGACACCGATTGCCGAAAAGGTAAAAGTTGCGCCGATTTGGGCTGCCCAAGATAACACCTGGGAAGAAGCTGGTAACACTGAATCGCCTGGTGTAAAAGCGATTATTGAAGGCATTATCGGGATGAGCATCGATGAAGAAAAGGACGTCGACATGACCTATCCAGAAGATTTTGAAGTTGAAGACCTTCGCGGAAAGAAAGCGCTCTATCACGTCAAAGTCTTTGAAGTTCGCGAAAAAATCCTCCCCGAATTAAGTGACGAGTTTTTCAAGAAAATCCACGAAGAGGATCTCAAAGCATTCCGGCAACATGTTAAAGAAAATCTCAAGCAACGAAAAATCCAAACGCAGCGTTTTGAGCAGCGAGAGACCGTCGTCCGGGCATTGATCGATCAGATGAATTTTGAGGTTCCTGAGAGTTCTGCGAGTTATGAACAGGTCCACATCGTCCGCGGTTTTATTGAGCGCCAGATCAATGAAGGCGTCTCCATCGACGAGATCAACGCCAACAAGGACCAATTGTTTGAGGATACCAAGGAGCTTTCGCATGATCGCGCGAAAATTAACTTTATCCTCGAAAAGATCGCCGAACTTGAAAAGATTACACTAACGAATCAGGAGCTAATGCAAATGGTCACTCAAGAGGCTGCGATGTTACGGCTTTCTCCGGATCGATTTTTGAACGAAATTCGGAATGACCGCGAACGCATCCATGATCTCCAACGCCGTGCTTTATTTGGAAAAACGCTCGACTTCATTTTGGTTGAAAATCTAAAACGATTCCCGAATTTTACAGATCCCGACGCACCAAAAACCGAGGAAGTGACCAAGTTTGAAGAGGGGTCTAAAGAAAAAACAGAGGCGAAGCCCAAAAAGGAAAAATCAGAAACGAAGAGCAAAAAAGCAAAAACTTCCGAAGATAAGGAAGAGAGCAAGACCGCTAAAGCTCCGCGTAAATCCTCCAAACGCTCTTCCGTAACCGAAGAAACGAAATAGCATCATGGTTCAGATTTCGGATCAGACCTATTTGCCGCTTCCCTACGTTTATGAGCGCGATGGCCGCCAGGAACGCTCGTGGGACATCTACAGCCGGCTACTGAAGGATCGGATTATTTTTCTTGGGACACCCATTGACGACTTTGTTGCTAACGCGGTCGTAGCACAACTGCTGTTTTTGCAGATGGAAGACCCGAAAAAAGCGATTCACGTTTACGTCAACTCCCCGGGAGGCAGTGTGACCGCGGGCATGGCGATTTATGACACAATGAAGTTCATGAATTGCGATGTCATCACGTACTGCATCGGACAAGCAGCGAGCATGGCGACGGTCCTTTTAGCCGCCGGAACGCATGGGAAACGTTACGCGCTTCCCAACAGTCGTGTTATGATCCACCAACCTTCGGGACAGGCAACGGGCCAGACTTCGGATATTTCGATTGCTGCTAAAGAGATTCTTCGCTGGAAAAAAACCTTGACAAGCGTTCTATCGGAGTGTACAGGACAGCCAATTGAGAAAGTCGAAAAGGACTCCGACCGCGATTTCTACATGTCGGCCCTCGAAGCGAAAGCGTACGGAATTGTTGACGAGGTCATTGATCGAAAGCCGGTAACGGAACCTTCGGCTTAAATTTTGTTCTTTATTATATATGGATACGGTTGGTGCAGTTGAGCATCGGTCTCTGCGCCGGGAGAATCGGGTTCTCGCGGTTCAGTGGGCTTACATGTGCCAATTGACACATCGACCGGCCTCAGCAACGGATTTTCCGAAAATATGTACACTCTTTGAGAAAGACCCCCAAAATTTTCAATTCGCGCAGGAACTTGTTCTCCTTATGCAGTCGCATCTTCACGAAATCGACGCCTTAATTGAACGTTTCGCGACGAATTGGAACTTTTCACGCCTATCGAACGTCGACCTTTGCGTATTACGCCTTGCGACCTGTGAGTTGCTCTATCGCCCCGACATTCCTCCTGTTGTTACGATTAACGAGGCGATCGAGCTTGGAAAATTGTTTTCTGGGGAACCTTCTAAAGCCTTCATTAACGGCATTTTAGACCGAATCCGTGGGACGCTTTCTCGTCCTTTGCGAACGGCTACAACGGCGTAGGTTATGTTTCCCAATCCCAAACTCTACTCGCTAGAGGCCGCGAGCGCAATTAGGAAACAGGGACCAAAAGGGGCGTTTGTTCTCACCAATGGCTGTTTTGACATGCTTCATGTAGGACATATTTACGCCTTGCAACAAGCTGCACAATGGGGATCGCTATGGGTTGCGCTCAACAGCGATGCAAGTGTTCGGTCGTTGAAAGGGCCGACACGCCCTATTTTCACAGAACAAGAGCGGGCCTACATGCTCGCGGCGTTGTCTTGCGTCTCCGGGATTATTATTTTCGACACGCCTCGCCTTGATCACGAAATTCGGGAGCTGCACCCCGATATCTACGCAAAATCCTCCGATTACACGCTCGAAACACTGGCCCCGGAAGAACGTGCCGCGCTTAAAAATGTCCACGCGGGAATCCGCTTTACCAGTATACTTCCGGGCTTTAGTACCACGCGGCTCATTGAAAAAATCGCCGCCACGCACTCTGCTTAATTGATTTGCGGTTTGGTTGCAAAATGCTAGTTTTGATGCCTATCTATGGACTGGATCTACCTCGCGGTCTTTGTTTTTGGTTATATCATTGGCTCAATCCCATTCGGCGTCCTCGTCACTCGTTCCAAGGGCGTCAATATTTTTCAAGAAGGCAGCGGCAATCCAGGAGCAACCAATGTCGGCCGTATTCTAGGCAGACGCTACGGATTTCTCGTATTTTTCCTCGATGCACTGAAGGGATTTTCATCCGTAGTCGCTCTGCACTACCTTGCTCACCAACATCCGCAGCTTGAAGACATCCTCATGGCGACCGCGCTCGCTGGAGCGGTAACGGGGCATTGCTTTTCGATTTTTCTCAAATTCCGCGGAGGGAAAGGCGTCGCAACAACGATTGGCGGGTTGCTAGCAATCATGCCGAGTATTACGATCCTATGTCTTCTGCTTTGGTATTCGGTTTTCCGGATTTCGCGGTTCGTATCGCTGGCCTCGCTTAGCTTCGCGCTCATGCTTCCGCTACTCACCTACCTTTTTGCGTATTCCGAAATATTATTGTATTTAAGCCTCGCGCTGATGATTTTTCTCATTTGGCGACACGTCCCAAATCTACGTCGACTATGGCAGGGACAAGAAAATCGTTTCCCTCCTGAAGATTAATTTACCGCAGCAATAATTCCAGTTGAGCAAAATATTCGTCGACAAACGGCCTCAAACCTAGGCAATAGACCATTGCGCCGAGGCTAAGAAATGGGCCAAAGGGCAGAATCGATCCCGTACGGATTTTTCGTGTGCGATGGATCCACCACCAAACGGGAAATATCGTTACAAGCCCCAGCGTAGCGCCGCCGAAAATCGCAAAAATCGCGCCATTGGTTCCTAAAAATGCCCCAATACAACCCATGAGTTTGATATCGCCGAAGCCTACGGTTTCTTTTTTCAAGACAAGTTCACTCAAAATTGCGATCCATAACAGCGCACTCGATCCCAAGAGCATGGCTTTCAGCGACTCAAAAATGCCTAAAAAAATATAATTCCCATGGACGTAATGCGTTAGAATCGCACTGCCCAAAATCCCTAAAATAGCACCACCAACCGAACAGCGATCCGGAATCATCATTGTCGTAAAATCGATCCCCGAAGCGATGATCAGTAGACCTAAAAAGAGACCATAAATACAAAACTCCATCGGGCTATACAAAACCCAAAGCCGCGTAAACAGCAGTGCCGTCAATAATTCGACGAACAAATACTGGCACTCTAAGCGTCTTCCGCAACAGCGTGCGCGCCCCTGCAATATTAACCATCCTAGGATCGGAAGATTGAGGTAAAATGGAATCGACTGGCCACACTCACAATACGATCTTGGCCACATGACGGATTGATTTTTGGGGATACGCATGATGCAAAGATCGAAAAAACTCCCCAAACAAGCGCCCAAAATGAACGCCAGCACGCCACACAACGGCGACTGCCAAAACACTTCTCCTCCCCCAATCATCAGCGCTTGATCAGCGAATCGCCAGTCATTTCTGCCGGCTTTGATAGGTCCATGAGATCGAGTAAGGTCGGTGCAATATCACCTAACTTGCCGCCACTTTTTAAAGCTTTTGCCCCATGGCGCTCACCGCACAAAATCAAATATACCGGGTTTGTCGTATGTTGCGTGTACGGCACCTTGTGTTCGAGGTCCCACATTTGCTCGGAATTTCCGTGATCCGCCGTAATTAGCGCGGTCGATTGTACTTTTTCCACCGCCTGCACAATCTCGCCTAGACACCGATCAACGGTCTCGACGGCCCGAACAGCAGCACCGAGATTTCCTGTATGCCCAACCATATCGGTGTTGGCAAAATTCACGACAATCAACCCGTACTTTTGAGACAAAATCGCCGAAACGACCTGATCTTTCACGGCAATCGCGCTCATTTCGGGCTTTTGATCGTGGGTTTCGACATCGCTTGGACTCGGGATCAACACACGTTCTTCGCCTGGGAAGGGCTCCTCGCGGTAGTCGTTGAAGAAAAATGTCACGTGCGCGTATTTTTCCGTCTCGGCACAGCGGAACTGGGTAATACCGCGTTCACTAAGGTAACTCCCCAGAATATTACGCATTTTTTCAGGACGCTTAAAAATCACATTCGGGCACAATCCCTGTTCATACTCGGTCAAAGTTGCCCAGAAA